>NZ_JBTHHM010000001.1:0-285582 GCF_054353935.1 Mycoplasma sp. 246B | reverse complement strand
AACACAAACAGATTATTATTTGCTAGTATTCAACAAAAATAATCCTAATGATATTTTCTTTACATCTTTAAAAAGAATGCAATCTTTAATTCCGAATGGTAATAATTTACCTTTTCAATTTAATCCTAATTTAAACCGTAAATTAGTTAATCGAACATATGCACAATCCAAAGAGTTTTTATTAAATATACTTTTTCAATCTGTTAAGAAGAGAGCAAAAATTTTAGATGATTTTAATGAAAATTTTAAAAATTAAATATTGCTTGTAAGATACTTTGTGTAAAATGATACCTTCCGTCTCTTTTTATTCCCATTAATTCTCAGTCAATGTTGTTTAAAATATCAACAATTTTCTTAGTATTTTGATAATCTAAATTTACATATATTGACAAAACTGATGCATCATAATGGATAAATTCGCCTTTTTCTTGAAAATCTAAAACATAAAAAGGTCTTTTATTTCTTGTTTTACAGTTAACAAAAATTTGATATGTAAATTTTCTTGGTGGGATGGGGACAGGTCGAATTCATTTATTTGGTTGATACAAAATATTATTCAGTTGTTTTGTTCTCTCTGTATGTGAAACAACAAAAGATATATTCCCTTTTTGCAATTTTGAATTGAAGCCACTTGCTCCACCTACTTTTACAATAATATCTGTAGGTAATTTTGGTTTTTTACCAAATAAAATTTTTCAATTAGATCAAAAATATTTAATTTTATCTTTATGATTTTTAACTTTAACTATCTTTATAATAGCAGTAGGAACAGAAGCGTTTTCTCAAATGTTTTCAGGGATTAATTCAAAGTATGTAATTGAAAAATTATCATAAATAATTTTTAACAAATACTTTGCAGAAGTTGTTGTAAAAATTGCAGCAGGAATTATTCAAATAAGTTCGCCATTTTGCTTTAAATCTGATAATGCTTTTTCTAAAAAATATAAATATAGGTTAGGTTTGTGGATTAAAAATTTACTTTTGGGTGCATCTATAATATTTTTATAATCTACATAAGGTGGATTTCCTATAATAACATCTGGTTGATAATTAGTATTAAAATATGATGTGACTTTTGCTCCTTTATGTGCTATATTTTCATCTATTTCTAATGCTATAAGATTATTATATTTTTTGATTAATTCAAAATAAAAATTACCTGTTCCAGATGAAGTTTCCAATATAAAAGCATTGTTATCAAAAGAAATTAAAGATATCATTTTTAAAACGATATCTTTTGGCGTAAATACTTGTCCATAATTAATTTTATTCATATTTTACTTTATCACCTTTAATTTTTGTTTAATTATTATATAACAATTTATGTATAAAATGTTAAAATTTGAAAATAGAGCCTTATTAGGCTGCTAATGTTATGTCATTAAATATTTTTCATATATTGTAAAATCGAAAATATCAGAACATTCAATGTTTTTGCTTTTTTCAATATACTCAAAAAATAATTCATTTATTTGGTTATTTGATAATTCTTGTTTATTCGGTGTATTCATTTATCTCCTTTATTCTTCATTTTCATAATATGGTTTAGCATTTTCTAGAAATTTTCTGGCGTGGTATTCATATGTGGCACCATAATCTATTTTTTCATACATTTCGCTTCCTGTATAAGGATATCCAGAAGATGAAGGCCCTTCTCTGTATCTATACTTTGATTTTTTTGAAATACCATCATAGATATCTCTTAGTTCTTTTACCAACTTGATTAATTCATTATAATTAATTAGTTTTTTGTTCAGAACCGCAATAGTTACATCTTTTTCTCTGTTTAGCTCACCAGCTACACCTCATTTTCTTCTGTATTCATAATTTTCTAATTTTAAATCTTCATATTGTTTTTTTGTGAATTCATATTTATTAATCATACTCTGATAATCAGATAATAATTTAGTTTTATTGTCCTTTAAATCGTTGTTTCTCTTATTTAGTAACTGAATTTCATTTAAATTATTATTATTTTGGTTTTGTAAATTGTTGAAATTAGTAGTCAGTGTATTAAGTGATGCCTGAAGTCGATTCTTTTCTTGATCTGTATCTGCATATTTTTGGTTTATATCATTTAACTGTTCTTTGAGTTTGTTTATTTCTAAATACATTGCTACAATGTTTTCACCATAATTTTTGGTATTATTTGCTATTTCATCTCTTGCTTGATATGCACTTCTTAATGTTTGCAATAAGTGCTTTATTTCTTTGTCTTTTCCTTCAATAATTTTTGTATTTTCTGCTATTGTTCTTTGGTGTTCTAAAATTTCTTCATCTTTTTGTTGTATTTGCTCTCTTAGTTCACTATTTTGATTTGTAAGTTGTTGTATTTCTTTTGCCTTTGCATTTATTGCATTTTGATTCTGTGTAAGCTGACCATTTAGTTGTTGGATTTGTGTATTTAAATTATCTATTATTTCAACTTTGCCATCAAGTTGACCATTTAATTGCTGTATCTTTTGTCTATTAAATTGAATTTGTTCTTGAATTTTTAAATTTTCTGTTTTTATTCTGTCTATTTCATTACGTTTTGTTTGAATTAATTTTTCATTTTCAGAATCTTTTTGTCTTAATATCTCTATTTCTTTGTTTTTTGTGTTAATAATTTTTAAGTTATCATCATTTTGCTGATTCATTTTATTTGTTATTTTTTTGGTTTCATTTAATTTTTGCTCTAGTTCTTTTTTATCATTATCTAACTGTGTTAATTTAGATTCAAGTTTTCTTTTTGAATCTGTTAAATCATTAATATTACCTTTTAATAAATCGATTAATTTCTTTTTATCATTAATATCTGTTTCTAGTAATGCTATTTGCCTACCTTGTGCTTTTATAGTACTCATATTTTCTTCATTGATAGAAAAAAATAATGAATTTGCATTAGATAATTGCAACGAACCAGTAAAATATTTATCGGTATTCTTTAATATTTCATCATATTTATTTATTTCTTGATTAATTTGATTTTGAGTTTGTTTTATTTTGTTATCAGTATCTTCAATTAATCTTTTAGTTTTATCTATATCTCTTAGAAAAATTTGCTTCTTTATATATAGTTCATCACTGTTATTTTCTTTATAAAGTTTGTCTATTTTATCTAACTCATTATTTTGTTTAATCAGTTCATTTTTTAAATCCATATTTCTATGATTTGCTTTATTAAGTTGATTATATAAATTTAAAACTACAATATTCTTATCGTTTAATTTTATATCGTTATCAAATGCTTTTTTTGAAACATTATTCTCGTTATCTAAGACATTTTGACTTAGTTTATACCAATTCTTTTGTAAAAATCAAAAATCCTTACTTATAAAATTACTTATATTATTAAATTTATTTTCTGCTTTTTCTTCTTTGTTATATTTGTCTTCAAATTCTTTTTCTTGCTTGCTTATAGCATCATTCATATTGCTTGCTATTTTTTTTATATCATTGTTTTGGCTTGTTTTTAATGCGCTTTGATATAAAGTAAGTTGCTTTGTATATGCATCATTAATCACTTTCTTATAGTTATTTAGATAGTTTAAATAACTTTCTTGCTTTTGTTGCAGTGAGTTTTTAGATTCAGATAATGTCTTTTTTAACAAATTTGTTGATTCAATAAATTTGTTAACTGTTTCTTTATAAGTTTGCAAATTCTGATTTAATAAATTCATATTTTGTTGCAAACTTTTTAAAGAACTTTCGTTATTCTTAATCGAATTAGCATAATTGATATTAATATTCAAATCATGCTTTATTCAAAAATTTATGTATATATCGCTTGAATCAATTAATCCAATAACATCATTAATAATCTTATTTATATGATTATAGTAACCTAAAAAATCATCGGTTTCCAATCAAACATTATTATTTATTTCATTTAATAAAGTTTGTATATTAGATTCTAATAAAGCGGTTTGTTCATAACTTTGCTTTACTCATGGAATTTCATCTGTATCAGCTGATAGTTTTTTCAAATTTTCATTATGTTTTTTTATCAATTTTAGATAAATATCTCATTTAGAGTTCAATCTATTGTTATTTTCATCTAAAAAACTTTTTAATGATTTTATTTGATTTGAATTAAGTTCTTGATTCAACTTAACAGCTTGTATTTCGTTATTTTTGTCTATAATATCGTTTAAAAAAATTTTTAAATCTTCTTTAATCGGTAAGATATTTTGATTAAAAGAAAGATTTATATTTTGCGTTCGTTTTAGTTCGTCTTGGATTTTATTTTGAAAACCTTTTATTTTATTTATTCTCTCATTAATTTGGTTTTGTAATTTTACAAATGCATCTTTTTCTGCATTTAAATTATCAAAACTAGGTCTTTGCTTATTAAAATTGTCTATATTTTCAATTACCTTCTGATATTCAAAACTTTTTTGATTTGTAAGAACAGGTGAATTAGATGAATTTTTCTGCAGTTTCGTTATTGCAAGCTTAATTGGATATGCTGCTGCTCCTGCAACAACTGCAGTTGAACCTAAAATCATAATCAGTTTTATGTTTTTTGTCATTTTACCTCCACTTTATATATATTAAGAGAACAACAAAAGAACAAATTAGAAACAAAAAAAGTAAAATATTTTGATATTTTATAATATCAAATACTATATATACTTTTATAACAGGATTTATATAACTAAAAAGTTAAATTTTTATCATTTTTTTAGGAAAAAATTAATTTTTTGCTATTATTTATTGATATATAATTAAAAATCAATATATTAGGAGTGATTAAATGAAAAAAATTAAAGGAAAGAATTTTCTTTTCTATGGTATTAATTATATCGTCGGATTTGGTCTTCTTGCCTCGATTGCTAGTGTTTTAAAAACAGGTAGTTATAGTATTTTAGTATTTGCTATTACTTCATTTATTGCAGGTGGTGTTATGCTTGCTTTTGCACGTGGAACCCAAATGTATTCAAAAGAAGTTGGTGGATCATATGTTTTTGTTAAAAAAGCATTCCCAAAAAAAAGATGACTATGATATTTTAACGGATGAAACCAGTTCTTGCAGGCTCCCTTGTTTTCTGCAACTACACCTTTGTTCTTTATATCTATTATTAGATTATTTATCAACAATTCATCAGTCTATGAGAAATATTCATTGTTAATACAACTTTTAGCATTACTATTTTTTATTGTTTTAACAATTATTTCAGCATTAAATTTTGGTATTTCTAAAAAAGTTATTGTTTGAACAGCTTATATAAAATGGATTGTTATTGCGATTATTTTTGCTTCTGTTATAGCTTTATTAATTCAAAATCCAGGGAATTCATTTATTAAAAACACAGAAAAAGTTACACCATTTATGATAATAAGTTCAATCTTAAGTTTCATATATGCGTATGGTGGCGTAGAAGGATTATCAGGTTTATCAACAGAAGTTGAAGCGAAAAACTTTAGAAAAATCTTGCTTTCTGTTTTTGGTATCATCTTATTCATTTATTTAGTATTTTATTTAATGTTTATTTTTATTGATTCATCAAGTGTTTCAACAAAAACTATCTCGAATTATACCGCTGCAATAATGAATAAGGTTATGGGAATTGCAGGATTGATTATATTTACTATCGGACTTTTATTTAGACAAGTTACTTCAACCGTCTTTTCAATGATATATTATGCAAAAGCAGTTGTTCCATTAGCACAAGATGGATTTTTACCAAGTCAATTATCACAAGTAGCTAAAAACGGACAACACCGTAAAGCAATCGTTTTTGCAGCATCCATTACTATAGCTTCAATGATTATCTTTACAATTCTACCAGGTTTATTGGGTGTACCAGATCAATTTGAAACTATCTTAAATGCAGGTAATTTAGTCTTCTTTGTGCAATATTTACTTGCTATTATAGCAGTATTAGTTCTTTCGAAAAAATTGCGCAATGAAGTTAAGTTTCCATTATGAGAAAAGATAGTATACATTATTACAAGTATCTTAATTATTATAGTATTATTAATTACATTTATTCCACCTATTGTAGGTGAAGCATATGATAGTTCACAATTAATAACAATATTAAGTTATATTGTATTTATGGTAATTGGATTTATTGTTTGAGGAGTATATTTATTATTCAAATGATTTATTGACTTTAAAAAAGCAATTGTAAACCCACAAAATCAATCACAAAATCTTTCTTCAAAAGAATATACACAACTACTAAAACAAAATAGCGATCACACACATAATTGTGAAATTGAACATCCTAATACAAATTAAGAACTGCATCTTATGTAGTTTTTTTTAATATTTTTACACTAAATAAACATACTTTTAGTTTATTGTTCCACAAAGTTGCATAAGTTTATATTATTTTTAGCATTTCCCTAGAAAATTTATGAAATAGTTTATAATATATAAAGATTTATTATAACTTCTTTAAAAGGAGGATTTATGAACAAAAATTATGATCATAAATTAGTTGAAAAAGGTATAGAAGCAAAATGACGTGATAAAAAATATTTTATTACCCACGATGTTAAGAAAAAACCTTTTTCAATCTTGCTTCCGCCTCCGAATGTAACCGGGATGCTACATTTAGGGCATGCTCTTGATTCATATATTCCTGACACAATTATTCGTTATAAAAAACTTAAAGGTTATGATGTGATGTGAATTCCCGGTATGGATCATGCCGGAATTGCCACTCAATCTAAGGTTGAAGATGTTATTTTTAAAAGTGAAGGTAAAACTCGACACGATTTAGGTCGCAATGAATTTATCAAGCGAGTTTGAGAATGAAAGCATAAGTATGCTGAAATATTTAAACAACAATGATACAAGATGGGATTAGCTCTCGATTATCAAAATGCACGCTTTACCTTAGATGAAAAAGTTAGTGCTGCAGTGCAAAAAGTATTTGTTGATATGTATAACAAAGGTTTATTATACAAAGGAATGCGAGCAATCAGTTGGGATATAAAATTACAAACTGCCCTTTCAAATATTGAAGTTAATAATGTACCTACCCAACAAAAAATGTATTATATTAAATACCCAATTTATAATTCAAATGAATCATTGATTATTGCTACTGTGCGTACTGAAACACTGCTAAGCGATGTTGCTGTTGTTTATAATCCAACTGATATTCGTTATCAAAAATATCAAGGGATGTTTGTTGTGCACCCGATTACTAAGAAAATACTTCCAATTATAGCTGATTCATATGTTGACCCAAAATTTGGAAGTGGTTTAATGAAATTATCTGCACATTCTGAAGCAGACATTGAAATAATAACAAGGTTAAACTTACAAATTAATGAAACTATTGATAAAAACGGTTTTATTAATGCTCCTGGTTGTGCTTTTGATAAAATGGAACGTTTTCAAGCACGTTTAGCAATTGCTAACTACTTAAAAGAGCAAAATATGCTTGAAAAAGCAGAAGATGTAATTTCAAATGTTGCTGTTTCTGATCGTTCTAAATCAGTTGTTGAGACATTGGTGCTTCCACAATGATTTGTGAAAATGGATAAGTTAAAAAATCATATATTAAATGATTTAAAATCCAAAAATGGAGTTAAATTCTATCCGAATAGGCTTAAAGACACAATGAAGCAATGGATGGAAAATGTGCATGATTGAACCATTTCACGTCAGCTTTGGTGAGGACATCGATTACCGGTTTGATATTATCAAGATCAAATTAAAGTCCAAATAGACAGTCCTGGTCCAAATTGGATTCAAGATCCTGATGTTCTTGATACTTGATTTTCATCAGGGATAGCACCATTTACTTTCTTAAACTGACCTGATTTGAATAATCTATTATTAAAAAGATTTTACCCTACATCTTTATTAGTTACAGGTTATGATATTATCTTCTTTTGGGTTGCTAGAATGTATTTTATGAGTTTGGAATTCATGAAACAAATACCGTTTAAACAATTGCTATTTCACGGATTAATTCGTGCTGAAGATGGACGAAAAATGTCAAAATCATTTAATAACGGAGTAGATCCAATGCAATTAATTGATCAATATGGATCCGATGCTCTTCGTTGATTTTTGCTAACTAATACAGCACCCGGAATGGACATTCGTTTTTCAAGCGAAAAAGTTGAAGCCGCATGAAGAGTAAATAATAAATTATGAAATATAGCAAACTACATTAAAGAACTTCCTGATTCAAAGGATAAATCATTAAGTCCAGCTGATAAATGAATTTTTAACAAACTCGCATTCTTGTCAAGAAAAATAAGCAAGTTTGTTAATAAATATGATTTTGCTGTACTCGGCAGTGAAATATACAAATATATTTTTAATGATTTAAGTGGTTGATATGTTGAATTTTTAAAAACTAATTCTAATAAAAAGATTGCATTGCAAGTGTTACAAAAAACATTAATTATTCTACACCCATTCTTACCTTTTTTAACCGATTATTTATACAAAAATATCTATAATACAGAGCTTTTAGAAGCAAAATGGCCTATTTTGAAAATCAAAAAAGGCATTGAATATATTGATGAAGTCATCGAAATAACTACCGCTATTCGTCGCTTCCGTGATGATAATAAAATCTCTAAAAAAGATGTTATATATTACGATTATCAAGGCAATTTACCTAAAAATGCTATTGAAATGATTAATAAATTAGCTAATGCACTAGTTTCAGAAAATAATGATTTTCTTATTTCTATTCAAGGTAAAAACCTTTATATTAAAGTAGATGCAGCTTTAAAAGAAAAAAATAAAGCAGACCTGTTGAAGAAAATTAAGGATACTGAATTTGAAATACAGCGAGCTAAAAATATGCTTTCAAACCAAAAATTTGTTACTTCTGCACCTGCTGAAAAAGTTGAAGCAGAACGAATTAAGTTACAAAAATATTCACAAGACCTAGAAAAATACCAAAAGGAGCTTAAATGAAAATACTAAGTGGAAAAGAATTAGCCCAGGCAGAACTTTTAAAATTAAAAGCAGAAGTTGCACAACTTGATGATGAAGATAAACCGAATTTATCAATTGTGCAGGTTGGAGATAATCCAGCATCAAATAAATATGTAGCAGCTAAATTAAAAAAATGTGAAGAAATTGGTTTAAAAGGAACATTATATAAATTCCCTGAAACCATTACACAAAAGCTACTGCTTAAGAAACTTGATATTATAAATGAAAAATCTACCGGAGTTATCATCCAACTACCTTTGCCTGCACATATACCCCAGCAAGTGATATTAGATGCGGTCCCACACGAAAAAGATGTTGATGGACTTAGTGCAAAAAATGAATTTACACTTTATAACGATATTCCTACTAAGCATTTTGTTCCAGCTACCGCAAGGGCTGTCTTAGAATTAATGGAGTATCATAATATTGATGTTAAAGGTAAAAAAGTGTGTGTTGTAGGACGTAGTAAAGTGGTTGGTAAACCTATTGCTCATATTATCAAGCGTATGGGTGCAGATGTAGCCACCTATAACGAACGCACTGGTTTAAAGGGTGTGGAAAGTGGTGATATTATAATTGTTGCTATCGGTGTTGCTAAGTATGTTAAAGCAATGAATGTTAAAGAAGGTGCGATCGTAATCGATGTAGGAACTAATTTAGATAGTCAACTTAGCGAGACTTTAGCAGGTGATGTAGACTTTGAATCTGTAAAGGATAAAGTTTCAGCCATTACCCCTGTTCCGGGTGGAGTAGGACCTGTTACTGTAGTTTGTTTATTAAAAAACTTACTTGATATTGTAAGATAGGAGAATAATGAAGAAAATTGCTATATTAACTTCTGGTGGTGACGCACCTGGAATGAATAATGCATTAAGAGCGATTGTAAAAACTGCAAAAGCAAACGGAATCCAAAGTTATTTAGTATTTGAAGGATATAAAGGTTTATGCAATAATGAAATAATCCCATCTGAAAAAGTTAATTTAGACAACTATATCAATCAAGGTGGAACATGCATTTTTTCAGCCCGTTATCCAGAGTTTAAAGATGAAAAAACTCGTTTAGTTGCTGTAAAAAACCTAAAAGAACTTGGTATCGAAGCATTAGTTGTTATCGGTGGAGATGGAAGTTATAAAGGTGCTCAGTTATTACACGAATTAGGTGTAAAAACTATAGGTTTACCAGGTACAATTGATAATGATATCGCTTCAAGCGATGTAACCATCGGTTATGATACCGCATTAAACACCGTGGTAGAAGCTATTGATCGCATTCGTGATACAGCACAAAGTCATAAACGCATTATGTTAGTTGAAGTAATGGGAAATGGTTGTGGTGATTTAACTTTATATTCTGGTTTAGCTACTGGTGCTGAAATCATTGCAACCGCTGAATTAAATCTTTCTAACGAAGAAATTGTTGAAAAAGCACTAGAGTTATCAAAACAATCATGACGTCGCAGCATTATGATTGTAATTTCAGAGAAAAAATATGATTTAAATTTACTGCGTTCATTAATTCAGCAAGCAACCAAATGGGAAACTCGCATTAATCCACTGAATCACATCCAACGTGGGGGTAAACCGACTGCTGCTGAACGTGTTTTATCATCTGTGATGGGAATTAAAGCAGTGGAATTATTACTTGAAGGTAAATCAGGTTTAGCAATTGGATTAATTAACGGTATAGTTACTGGAATCCCTATTTTACAAGCTTTATCAATGGATAATCCAGCTAAAGATAAAGCAGTTGAACTTGCTAAGAAATTTAATAAACTAAATCAATCATAAAAGTCCCTAATTTAGGGACTTTTATTGATATTGAATTTCAATTTTGAATATATTTTCTTTTAATTCCGATTCATTTGGTTGCTTATTTGCATTCTGCTTTTTATTTAAAGCATCTAGATAATTATATAAATCATCTGAAATTTGGAAGAATAAATCAACATTAGAATCTTCTATAAAACTATCTTTATTGAAAAATAATGCAAAATTTGAGAATAATCCTGGGATGCTGCCTTCAAAACTGTCAGCATTATAATTATAATTACCGTTATCAAATTCATTTAATAAACCTAGTTTTAATACATTGTCTGCTTTATCATAATTTACTGAATTTACTGTAAATAAATTGATTAAAGCTAGTTTATATGGTTGTAATGCTTGCTCATCTTCTGGATTAAGAAACATTTCTCTTACATTAAAGTATGAAGCATATAAGTTAACAAAATCATTATGGGATAGGGTAAGTTTAGCAAAATGTTTTACATCATCAGGAATAAGTGTAGATAAATTTGTAGTATTATCATCCAAATCAAAGTCATTTAACCTAAATTTACCAGTATTATCCTTTGAATATACAGTTAAAAATAAATTAGCTGGATATTGATTATCGCGATACTTAAAAGTAGCATTTACAGGTAAAAAGAATTGATAATCAACATCATTTCTGACATCTGTTTCTGGTGTATTACCTTCTTTTAAAAGTTTTTCTTGAAGGTTTTTAAGCTGCTGAATTCTTGTTTCGTTTGCATTCTTCTCTTTTTCATCCTTGTCTTTATTCTTGCTTAATTTATCAATATAACTAGATAAAGGTTCATAATTATCTATGATTTGATTTTCTATCTCCAATTTAGTATCTTTATATTTACCGATAGCAAAACTTCATATTTGCTTTTTATGTTCTAATTGTAAATAAGTTTTTCAAAACTCATTAAGTTTTAAAAATGTATCATTTAGTTTTTTTGTTAAATCTTCGACTTTTGTAATTATTTCTTTATTTTCTAAATAGTTAGTTTCCTGGATTTGTTTTAAAATATCATCAATTTGACTTTGAAAATTGATAGATTCTTTTTGGATATCAGTTATTTTATTTTGATCGATTTGTTTAACGTTAGACAAAACATTTAAAACACTTTCCGATCAATATAAACGAGCTGTAAAATTCAAAAGTGCATATATTTCGCTATATTTTTTTACATAATCAGTTATTTTCTCTGCATCTTCATGGTTGGTTTGAAGTATTTGTGAAATTATATATATACGATTTTGAAAAATTATACGACCTATATTAGTAATTTTCGCTGTGAAATTATAGTATGGCTTATGTTGATAAAAGTTTGCTTCTAAAAGTTTCTTATTAATATCATTAAAACCATTAAGCAAGTCATCGTATTTAGTTAATTGTGTAATTTGGTTTTTTAATTCAGGATTCTCTGTGAATTGCTTCTGTTTATCTTTGTTATTTAATAAATCATTAGCACTTTTTGTTACCTGTGTAATAATCTGTGGGATGACTAAATTAAAAGCATAGTTATGTACTTTTTGCAAAGTTTCTATTCGTTGATTTTGGATTTTTATCTCGTTTTCTTTGTTCTCTGCTTCTTTATCTACAACATTTTCAGAGCTGCTGACTTGTTGCTTAGGTGAACAAGCTGCAGCTATTAATGTTGTGGTAGTAGCAATGGTTGATAACAATGATAAAAATTTATATTTTCATTTTTTTTGCATAATTTTAATTATATTATATCTTTATAAAAATGAAAATACATAGCATATGATGAGTTGTAAAACAAAATTAATAAATTAAGATATTTATAATCAAAATATTAAGAAAAAAATAGAATAATATATAATAATAAAACTTATAAGGAAATTATGATCGCATTAACAGTAATTTTAATTATTATATCTTTTGTAATCTTAATTGTCTCCTTTTTAATGTCACCTGATTCAAATGGTTTTTCAGGTGCATTAGTTGGTTCTGGAGACCTTGATTTATTTAAAATTTCAAAAGAAAGGGGAGTTAAAAAAACCTTAAAATATACTATGATTGTATTAGGAATTTTATTATTTGTAATTGCAATTTTATTAAGGGTTTTTATTCGTTAAATTATGAATAAAGAAGAAGTTTTAAAATACATCCAGTCTGTTAAATCAAGAAGTTTTTTAGATATAGCAAGACGTTTTCGGATTCTGCCTAAGAACAATCGTGAACTAACAAGTTTATTATCTTTATTACAACGAGAATATAAGTTATTTAAAAATGTTAACGATGAATATTATGCACCAGTTTTAGTTGATAAAATTGAGGGTATTTTAAATGTCAATGCTAAAGGTCAATTTGGTTTTGTTGACTATAACATTGATGAAGTAAATAAAACTAAGGATCGTGTTTTTATTAAAAACTTTAATTTCAATGGAGCAATGAATAACGACAAGGTTTTTGTGTATGTTTATTCAAACCCGTATGAAGATAAAAACCAATTGAACTCTGGTGTAGTTGTAAAAGTTTTAGAACGTGGTAACAAAGAAGTCATTGGTTTTATAAAACATAAAAATTATTCAACTTATTTTATCCCTGTTGAAACTCGGATGAAAAATGTAACTTGAAATATTATCGAATCAAATGTTGAAACAAAATTTAATGATTTAGTAGTTGCAAAAATTATTAAATATGATGGAAAAACCGTTTCAATTAAAATTATTAAAGTAATTAGCAATGAAGCTGACCCGATGGTGTATGTTAAATCATACCTCGAGCATATTAAAGCCCCTTCAAATTTCCCAGATGCAATGACTTCAGAAGTTGCAAACATCCCACAAACAATAGACAATGAAGATTTAAAAAATCGTGTTGATTTAACTGATAAAATGATTGTTACCATCGATGGTGATGATACCAAAGACTTCGATGATTCAATTTATGTTAAAAAATTAGATAATGGAAATTACTTTTTAGGTGTATATATTGCAGATGTTTCCTATTATGTTAAATCTGGTAGCGCAATTGATCATGAAGCACTAAAACGTGGGACTAGTATTTATCTACCGGATCGTGTTATACCGATGCTTCCTATTGAATTATCAAACGGAATTTGTTCTCTTAATCCAAATGTTCGACGTTTTGTTATGGGTTGTGAAATGGAAATTGATAAGGATGGGAATAACGTTTCAACAAAAATTATTCAAGGAATCATAGAAAGCAAGTTTCGCTTAACCTATAAACAAGTTGATAAGTATTACCAAAGTGGTTTAATTAATGAAGAATGCGATCCAAAGCAAGTATCACAACTAAAACAGATGTTAAATGATGCAAAGGAACTGAGTTTAATTTTACATGAATATAAAATTAAACAAGGTTATGTTGACTTTGAACTTCCCGAACCGAAAATTAAACTTAACGATGATGGAACTGTTAAAGAAGTTTTAATCAATGATCGTGGTTTTTCTGAGGTGCTAATTGAAGACTTTATGGTTAGAGCCAACGAAACAGTTGCTAAATTCTTATTTGATCATAAATTACCTGTTTTATACCGTGTTCATGAGGCTCCCGATGCTGAAAAATTAACATTATTATCAAACTCATTGAACGCAATTAATATAAGCAGTGAAGCAATCAATTCAAATACTAGTATTAAACCAAATAAATTTTCTGATTTTGTAAATCATGTAAAGCAAATGCGCAATGATGATTTTATTAAATTACTATTTTTACGTACAATGCAAAAGGCAGTTTATTCACCAGATAACATCGGACATTTCGGACTAGCATCAAAGTTCTATTGTCATTTCACCAGTCCAATTCGTCGTTACCCAGATTTAGTAATCCATCGCATCATTCGTGACTTTATTATCAATAAAAATAAAAAGAATCTTGCTGAATATAAACATCAAATCAGTATATTCGGCGATCTAAATACTCGTTCTGAACAAAAGGCAGTTCAAATCGAACGCAGTGTTAATGATTTAAAATTTGCAGAATTTTTAAAAAACAAAGTTGGACAAACTTTTAAAGTCCAAATTGTTAGTGTTCTTAATTTTGGTTTCTTTGTGGAATTTGACTTTATGGCATCTGGTTTAGTTCACAAAACTACATTAATCGATGATATTTATGAACCTAACGAAAACCTTACTAAATTAATTTCAAAAAAACGCACCTTTGCTATTGGTGATTATGTCGATATTGTTGTTTTAGATGTCGATTTAGTTGAAGGTAAAATAGATTGCTGCCTTGCTGATTTATATACTGAATATGTTAAGAAAAAATTCCATCATGAACGAATTAGAAAATAAATTACCAAAACAAAACTGAATCAAAAACTCTTTAGGTTTTGATAGTGATTTATATGTTTATCAAGACAAAACGATGTTTAATTACTCAGTTGATACAATTTTACTGGGTAATTTTGTGTTTTTATCAAATCATTTTACAAATGCTCTGGAAATTGGAACTAATAATGCTGCCTTATCAATTTTTATCGCAGCACGCAGTGAAAAACTACATATTGATGCAATTGAAATACAGCAACAAGCAATACAGTTAGCAAAATATAATGTAGCTTTGAACGAACTTGATAAGCAAATAAATGTGATTAATGCTGATTTTAATTTATACTGAAAGCAATTTAATCAACAAAATCAAAAAAAATATCAAATAATTTTTTGCAACCCACCTTTTTATCGTTTTGATGCATCCAAAATTAAGCAAGATATATCAAAAGCAAAATTGATTGCAACCCACGAAATTACACTTAATTTAGATGAATTAATCTTAGGTTGCTCAAAAATAATAGAACAAAAAGGATTTTTATCACTAGTTTTACCTGTAGAACGTTGCATCGATGCATTTGAATTATTGCGTAAATACAATTTCGAACCTAAACGCATTCAATTTGTGCATCCGAGGTTGCAAGATAAAGCAAAATTTGTTTTAATTGAAGCGCGATATCAAGCCGGCTGAGGTTCACACTTTTTACCTAATTTATATCTTCACGATGCAAAAGATTTAAATAATCATGATTATCTACCACAAATAAAACAACTGTATAAACCTATAAAATTAAATAAGGAATAAGATGAAAAAAACTTTTTATATTACTACTCCTATTTATTATGCAAGCGGAAACTTACACATTGGACATTTATTTACTACCACACTCGCTTGAGCGATTACAAATTATAAAAAAAGTCAAGGTTATGATGTCAAAATGCTCACTGGTTCTGATGAACACGGACAAAAAATACAACAAATTGCACAGCAACATAATTTAGCACCCCAGCAATTTGTGGATCAAGTTGTAAGTAAATTTAAAAATATGTGAGAAGTTTTTGATATTAATTATGATTATTTTTCAAGAACCACATCTACAAAACATAAACAAATAGTTAAAGATATTTTTAGTTATTTTTTAAAGCAAGGATATATTTATAAAGGTAAATATCAAGGATGATATTCAATTTCAGATGAAGAGTTTTTAACCGAAGCACAAGCAATTAAAAAAGATGGAAAACTTTATCATCCAGCTTCAGGACATGTACTTACAAAAGTAAGTGAAGATAGTTACTTTTTTAAAATGAAACTATTTGAAAATTGACTCAAAGAATATATTAATAATAATCCAGACCTTTTATTCCCTAAAAAAACAGAACATGAGATGTTAGTTAACTTTATTAACAAAGGTTTAGAAGATTTATCAGTAACAAGAACTAATATTAACTGAGGGATTAAAATCAACGAAGATACTAATCATACTTTATATGTATGATTAGATGCTTTATGTAATTACATTAGTGCATTAGATTTTGATATAAATGATATTGATAAACCAGGTGATTTTAATAAATATTGAAACAACGAAAACTCTGAAGTTGTACATATTTTAGGTAAAGAAATTTCGCGTTTTCATATGATTTATTGACCTATCTTTTTGAAAGCATTAAACATCAAACAACCAAATCGCATCCAGGCACACGGTTGAATTGTTACATCACAAGGAAAGATGTCTAAATCAAAAGGCAATGTAATAGATCCCTTTGATTTAGTCTCTAAATACCATCCTGAAATGATTAAATATTTCTTTATTTCACAATTTGCCTTAGGTGAAGATTTAATCTTTGATGAAGATCGTTTTATTGATGTTATTAATTCACAATTAATAAATAATTATGGTAATTTAGTATCACGCACCTTAAAGATGATTTCAAATAGTTTTAACAGACCTTTAAAAACAAATGAATATTTAAACGAAGACTTACAAATGCTTGAACAAATTAAAGAATCAAAAGAAAGTTTTTGTTATGAATTTGATCGCTATCAAATCCATAAAGCATTTGCGATTGCAACAAATTTATCAGATAATTTAAACAAATATATTGATGTAACTAAACCTTGAACACTGACAAATGATTTAATCAGATTGGAAGATATTTTATTAGTATTATTAAATGGAATTTATGCTGTTTCAACATATTTATCTATTTTACTACCTAAAAAAGTTTCAGAAGTTGCAGATGCTTTATGCATATCTGGTTTTGATTTTCAACAAATAATTAATTTTCATAAATTTGATAACATCATCCCTAAATCACATTTTATTTTATTTAATCGCATCAAAAAAGGAAACTAAATGATTTACACAAAAGCTACACAATATATAATTAATCCTGAAAAAATGAAGGGTTTTATTGATTATTTATATGTTTTTACACAAAAAACACGTATGCAAGAAACTAATTTATCTTTTGAATACGGAATACAAGCAGATGATAAAATTTTAGTAATTGAACGTTGAAGCAATTTTAACGAATTTGATAAATTCATTAAAAATCCTGAGTTTGCTAAAGAACTACAAACTTTATCAAAGATGTCCAAGGCTGTTAATGTTATTTATCAATTGTCAATAAATCGTTAGAACCATATTGGTTCTTTTTGTTACTTATGAAAAAAATATGAAATGAATTTTCACTTCTTAGCAAAAGATTATTAAATAACCTTATAAAATAAGCATATTAAAACTTACTATAGAAAATAATATATAATTTATACAGAAATAAATATTTCTGCTCTATATAACATAAATAAATAATTTAGGAGATATACATAATATGTCAAAGAAGTTAAAAAAATATTTACTAACCTTATCAGGTTTAGTGGGTAGCACCACAGTAGCACTTGCTGCTGCATGTGGAGGTGGTAAATCTTCAAGTGGTGAAGGAAATAATACTGGTGGAGGTAGTGCGACTACACCAGGAAATCCAGGTAACCCAGGTTCATTAGTTATCAAAAGCGACTTAGAAACTGCGACACAAGAAGATCGGATTCAAAATGCTCAAAATGATAAAAACAATAGAAGTCATGGTCAAAAAGAAAAGAAAGATTCCAACGGGAATAGATATATTAAATTAGGAATTACCTTTTCTCAAAGTGGTGTTCAAGGTAATACAATTAGAGCTATTGTTGATGTATATAATGATTTAGTTAGCAAATATCAAAAATTCGTAAATGATAATAAAAACGCAACCGACGAACAAAAAGAAGCAAAACTAAATGAATTAGGAATCTCTGCTGCTGCTGAAATAGTTAAGGTAGATAACTATGGAAACAGTTATCCAGACGGGGTGCAAAATGTTGGAAAACAAATTGCAGCTATACACGGATTAAAAAAAGAAGAACAACAAGATTATTATAATTTATTAATCGGTTATCCTGTAATTGCTTCAGTTTTAAACAGCAATGGAGAAAATTTATTATTAAATTTCAATTCACAAGATAAATCTTTAAATACTGATTTAGATGATTTTGCTAAAAGTTTCGTTAATGCAAACTATACAACTGAAAATATTACCAAACCAGGAACATACATTCTTCCATTATTCAAAAGTTCAAATGTTTTATCAATTAATGCACCTGTTTTAGGATACTTTTTAGATGAAATGAAAGCTAAGGGTGTAAAAATTAGTGATGAATTCAATGACATTATTGATAAATCATATGCTGATCGCAATAGCGTTACAGCAATTTGAGGAGCTCCTGTTTCCAATGTACAAGATATCCTGAAAAATGCAGGATATTTAGATCCAAATAAAACTATAACTAAGGATGATTTATTCGGAACATACACAGGAATTATTAATTTCTCAAAAACTATGCAAAGTTTATTTACAAACTCAGCAAAGACAAATGATACATCATTACATGTTTTCGGAATCGATGATATGGTTGGAGTTTATGATTCAGCATTATTTTCTAGCTTAGGTGCTGATTACTCAAAAATGATTTCAACAGCGATTCGTCAAAATGATAAAACCGTAATTCAATATAACGCTTTAAAAAGCAAAGGTAGTGATGCATATACTGTATCACAACAAATTTGAGATAAATTTACTGAGGGATTTGAAACTAAAGCAATTTATGGTTTTCCGGGTGGACAATATTCATCAACTGATCAAATTAAACATAAAATCGCATTTTCAATCGGTTCAACTGCAGGATATTCAAAAAATTATAAAGATATTAAAAATGATGGTGCAACTGAAATTGATGATAAAAGTGGTAACTTCTCATTTGAACCATCAAAATCTAACACATTTACTTTTATCCAAAATCCTACATTTAAGAAAAATAGAGATGGAAGTACATCTACAATTGAAGAATTATATAATAAATACAAATCAAATATTCTAGCTGTTTATGGTGGTTTTAAAAATTTTGTATGATCTTCTATACCAAAAGATGATAAAGGTAATGATATTTCAATCGGAAAATATGATTTACTTCCTGCTGATGATGAAAATAAAACTAAAATTGAAAATCTTAAAACAAGTGGTAAAAACTTAGGTTATATTGTTTCATTAAAAGATAATCCAAAAAATACTAATTTTATCCAAAAAGCTAAAGATATGTTAAAAGATAAAACAGATTCTAAAGTTGAAATTATTGATATGAAGAATTCATCAGGTGATTCGTTTGCGTTCGTAATATTAAAAGATGTTCTAAAAATGGATACAAAAGAATATGAAGATTATGAAAAAAATATTGATGATACAGACAATAAATTTACTAATGCTTTAAATGAAGTTGGATTGCACAAACGTATATTAAAAGCTACTGATGTTCTTTCCGAAGATGAATTATTTGCTCTACCAACACCTAAAAAATGATCTGCAAAGTCAACCGATAAAAATGTTTTATACCTTCAAGGACCTTCATTGATGGGTGTTAAATCAAATGATATTGATGAAGATGCAACTCGTGCTTTTGTAAAATGATTGATTACTACTACAAAAACCTTTGACTTTAAAGTTGATAAAAATACTATTACCAACACACCTTTAAGAACCTTAGAACAAGGAATGTCTTATATTTCAGGAACAAATGACTTAGTTAATTTAGATCCTGATAAATTTGCTAAAACTAAGAGTGGTACAAATAAATATCTTCAAGTTGTGTTAGCGGAAGCAAAAGAAGCAATTAATAAACCAGATGAAATCCATACATTTGAAGAACCTGCTGGAACATTCTCTGATACATTTAGAGAACAAATCAAAAATGCATGAAAACAAACCATTGATCAATACAATTTCAATAATCCAAGTCAAGAAAAATTCAATTTCACCAAATTTGTTGATGCTATCACAATCGGAGTAAGTTAATATTATAAATATAATTTGCTTAGGCAAGTTATATTTTAATGAAAGGAAAATATGTCTAAGTTTACTAAATTAATAAAAATGATTGCTTTACCAACTTTATCAGCAAGTAGTTTAGTTGCTGCAGTAGCTTGTTCTAAATATGATCCTGCTAATGACGAAAAACTCCCTATACTTGAATATAAAGTTGATGCTTCTGTTTCAAAATATCCACTTATTTTTACAGAAGATAAAAAAGACTATCATTATAACATCACAACCACACCAGAAGTTCTAAACAATACATTAAAAAGAACTTCATTTTATAATGATATTGATAAGATTAAAGAAAAAATCGCATCATCAATACAAAATCAATTTAAACAACAAATCCGTTTGACTTTTTTACAACCACAAAAAGCTGTATTAAGAATCGATGATGCTAAGAGTAGTTATCCAAAACTAGTTCGTATGAAGTTTTTTGATAAATATGTTGTATTTAAGTTTTTATATGCTAGTGTATCACTTAATTTAGATGACAAACTGAAAGAACCTGGACAAAATAATCCTCTATCGCAATGAGATTCTAAAAGCATAAAAGACAAAATAACCTTAGGATATCAAATGTTTTATCAAAATCATCCTGTTGATTGAGTATCTGTAGTTAATATTGAAAAACCATTTAGTTTTGATGTCCCTATTAAGGATATGAAAGTTGATACAGATGAAAAAAACTTTGTCCCATTAGGAATTGATTTTAATCAAGAACGCTTTAAAAATAAAATATTACGTGCTAAACTTGTTTCTGATTCAGATGGTGATACATTTACCATTGAGCCACTAGAAGCTAAAATAATAGGTAATGCTGAATTTAAAATAGGCGAGCAATATAAAATAAGATTACGTGGAATTGATACCCCTGAAAAAGGAATAGGTGGTGGAAAAAATTATAAAACTGCTAGTCCTTTTGAATCACATTTTGCTTATAAGTCAACTGAATTTGCTGAAAAAATTTTCAATAAATATAAAGATGATGTTTTAGTTGCCTTTCCAAGCGGAAAAGATACATATGGTAGAAATGTAGCAGATATTATCTTTGGTAGCAATGATTCAAGTCAACATATAAATAATTATAGTAAATATAAATATAGTTATGGTGTTGAAATTATTCGTGCTGGTTTAACCCTTCCACTTTCTGAAGCGGCTTGAAGTGTGGATTTTAAACAAGCAAAAACAGATGACTTTATATATAATATTTATCCAAAGATGGCACAAGCAGCTGACCAAGCTGTAGCAGAACAAAATGGATTCTTTAAATATTTTGACACCCCTGATCAAGTTTCATTATATGTATATTTAAGCAAACGACCTAATTCATATGCTCCATTTTATTCCAGTGAACCTGGTGATGCATCTAATAAAGTTAAAACATATACTAATCAAAAATAACGAAAGGAATTTATGTTATTACTGAAGAAGTTAATTCATAAACTTAAAACTCAGTCTATTAATATCACCGATTCAGATTTAATGAAAATTCAAAAATACCGAGATGAATTTCGAGAAAAAAACCTAGATTCAGTTCCTGCAATTGAGTTGAAAAACTTAAATATCGATTTTGGTGAAACCTTAGCTGTCGATAATGTTAGTTTTAAAATCCCAGATGGTAAATTAGTAACTTTATTAGGTCCATCTGGTTCTGGAAAAACTACTACATTAAATGCTATTGCTGGTTTATTAACAGTAACATCAGGAAAAATTTTATTTAAAGGAAAAGATGTTACCGATTTTACTCCACAACGTCGCAAAATCGGATTTGTGTTTCAAAACTATGCTTTATATCCACATTTAAGTGTTTATGCTAACATTGCTTTTCCATTAAAAAATGATTATGATTGACAGTTTCGTACAATGTTAAAAAAGCAACAAGCACAAAATGAAATTAGAATTTTATATCTAAATGCGCTTGGTGCAAGTAAAAATGAAACAAATTCATTAAGACAAGCTTTTGATGACTGATTACTTTTATCTTATAATTTACAGCACAAATTCAACGAAGCATATGCTCGTATGATTGAAAATCTTGAAAAAGCTCATACTGATTATAAACTTGCCGTTTCACATGAAACATCTGAAATTTCCCTTTTAACTAAAAATGTCTTGAAAACTAATAAGCAAGTGGATCTTGATACTAAAACTAAAAAACAAGAAATTAAAGACAAATACCTATCTCAAAAAAGTAACAACTTATTAGAAGACCTTAAAAAAGCCGAAATTTTATCTAATATGGATCTTAAACTGCTACATTTTAAACCATTAAAACCTGAAGACATCCCAGCTCATTTAGAATTACTACAGCAAGCAGTTGCAAATTTAGTTTCTGAAAACCTTGACCATCTAGAATTAAATGAGCGATTAAAAATTGTTTCAGTAGAAAAAAAATTGTTGCATTTAATCACTCGCTATAAATATATTTTAAAACGTAAAGAAATATATGCTAAATATGCCGAAGAAAAAGCAAGAACCAAAGAAATTTATTTAGCTACAAAAAGAGAATATAAGTTAGCAAAATCCGAAGATCTTAGTTTTAAACAACTTAAAGATGATAGCGAGCGATTACCATATGTTGCTCAAAAACACTTTATTAACCTAATTAAAGACTTAAGCAAAAGATATGATTTAGACAATAAAATAAAACAAGAACGTAAGAAAATTATTCCCCACATTCTAAATGAAAGCAATCGCCAAAAAGTAAAAGAATTAACAAAAAATGTAATCTCTCTACGTAAAGCAATTCATAATGAAGTTATGGAAGTAGCAAAACGTGTTGAAATAGTTCCTATTTTACAAAAAAAACCGACTCGTTTATCTGGAGGTCAACAACAACGTGTTTCAATTGCTCGTGCAATTGTTAAAAAACCTGAAATATTATTAATGGATGAACCTCTTTCTAACCTTGATGCAAAACTACGGATTTCAACCCGTCAGTGAATTCGGGAAATTCAACAATCGCTCGGAATTACTACTGTATTTGTTACCCACGATCAAGAGGAAGCAATGTCAATTTCAGATATTATTGTTTGTATGTCAACTGCAAAAGTGCAACAATTTGGAACACCAATGCAGTTATATAATAAACCTAAAAACCAATTCGTGGCTCGTTTTTTAGGGATGCCTGAAATGGGATTATTCCCTTCAGAATATAAGGATAACAGAGTATATGTTGCTGGTAAATTGCTTGAAAATGTACTTATAAAAAATGTGTCAAATCCAAGTTTAAACATTGGGGTTCGTTCAGAAGATTTTATTATTAAAAACAACGAAGAAGCGATGTTTAAAGGTAAAGTTATCGTGCAAGAGAACTTTGGAAAAGAAAGTAAATTAATAGTTGAAGTTAACAACATCGGAAGAATTAACTTTTTATTAGATAATGATTTAGAATATCGAATCGGGGATAATATTTATTTTGATTTACCTATTTCAAAATTGCATATCTTTGATGCAGTTTCCGAAGAAAGATTAGAATATGAAATATCTAATTCGTAAGTTGCACTCTTTTATCTCGATTCATATGGGGTTTTTACTTAATTGGTCACTAAAAAAACAATCACAAAAGAAAGTCGTTTTATCACATTCAATTTTAGAACGTCGTACCCCTTTATATATCCCATTACTTTTACTACTCCCTGGATTTTTACTCATTTTAATGTTTACATTAGTTCCGATGGGAATTAATATTTATCAATCTTTTACAACCGAAAGCGGTGAAGGAACATGAAAGAATTATGAATATGTGTTTAAAGATGCGCGTTTTGCTACTGGGGTAAGAAACTCATTTATATATGGTTTAGTTGTGCTACCATTTGTGATGTCCTTTTCACTAATTATTTCTTCAATTATTGCAAAACTACATCGTAAATATGCACGTGGAATATGACAAACTGTATTCTTTATGCCATATATCACTAATGCTGTTGCAGTTTCACTGGTATTTATCCAATTCTTTGCTCCAGCAGGGATATTAAACAAAATTACCGGTTCCACTCGTGCCTGATTAAACACATCCGATCCATATACATTCAATGCATTGATTGCAATGTTTATTAACGGGATTTGAGGTGGATTAGCATTTAACATCCTTATATTTACCACAGCAATGCTCGGAGTAGATAAAAACCTTTATAAATCTGCTTCTATCGATGGATGTGGTGGGATCAAACAATTCTTTAGTATTACTTTACCATCAATTAAAGGGACTATTAACTTTATAATCACCTTAGGTATCATCGGAGGTTTAAAAGTCTTTCCACTTGCTTTATTCAATAATAACCCAACTGATGCATTTTCATACGGTGGCGGAACCTTAATGTTATATGTATATTTAATGACTAAAAGCGCGCAATTTCATAATGCAGGTGCTGCAGCTATCTTGTTATTTATCATAGGTGTAAGTTTTTCATCTATTATTCGTGGAGGATTTTTTATGGTGCAATTATCATTAAATAATTTAGGAGAAAGAAATGTTTGAGTTAAAGTTAAAAATTCAACAACTTCTAATACATAGAAAAATCCGTCGCAACCAAGAAAAAGTTACCACCCAAGTAATCGACAGCAATCCTGCATCAGCATTTTTTTTATCGGTTTCGAAGTTATTAGTGTTATGTTTTTTTGGTGTTCTAATATTATTCCCATTTTTCTTTATGATTTCAATTTCATTAATGACAGATGATGAAGTTGCAAACCTAAGTACTAATTTTCGATTTGTTTCTGATTTTACCGAAGGAAATACATATTATCAAGGAACCAAAGGTATTGGTGATACTGTTGCTTGGTCAAAAGTTGTTGCCAATACCTATCATCGTGCATTAGCAACTGGTTATTGAAATTCATTAGGTTTTACTGCATTAAATGTTATTATATCAGTTGTTTTAAAAGTATTCATTACCTTTTTAATGGGATATGCTTTTGCTCTTAAAAAGTGACGAGGAAAAGGTTTGGTTTGATTCTTAGCACTTGCTTTATTGGTGCTACCTGAAGTTGCCTTATTATCTGGACAATATATCGTGGTGTTTCGTACTAATATGCGGGCTAATTATACTGGTTTATTATTTGCTATTGCACTTCCTTTTGTATCTAGCATCTTTAATACCGTTATGTATAAAAACTCATTTGAAGCAATTCCAGGACGCATTAAAGAAGTATCATTAATTGATGGAGCAGGTGGGATAAAATATATGTTTAAAATTGCCTTTCCGATGGTAATGCCTACTACTTTAACTATTGTTATCTTAACCGCTCTTGCTTCTTGAAATGCTTACTTGTGACCATCAATTTTAGTTTCAGATCGTAATTCATTACAACTGCTATCAGTTTGATTATTTAATGCTGGTATGGACTTTAGCGATGATAACAGTGCTGGTGTTCCACTCCAAAATATTAAAATGGCAGCTGCTATCTTTGTAATCTTGCCAATGTTTATTATTTATTTATTACTTAGAAAAAGAATTATGAATGCAATCAGCAGACAAGGTTCAACTATTAAAGGATAAAAATGAGAACATATAAACGCAGAATTATTATTTGAACAATTATTGCTGCATTGGCCTTGATAGCAATCATCGGATTATCAATTTTTATCCACCAATTAGGTTATACCATTGAATTAAACAAAAAAGTCGAACTAGATCGGAGCATCATAGATGCATTTCAGTTTTCTAAAGCATATTCTATAGGAGGTTTAGCATTTTCTTGTGTAGTATTTATCATCGGTGTAATTATTTCATATGCTGGTTTTAAATCTTGAAAATACTCAGAAATGTTTAGTTAATATGAACAAAAAAATTAAATATCTCCTTTTTACAACCTTATCTTCATGTGTCGTTCCTTTAACAGCCGTGTCCTGTTTATACCAAGGTGATAAAACAATTCAGTATGCTAAGGATTGAGTCCAACAAAACGGATTTAATATCAAACAAAGAGTTGCTGACAAAAATATTCCTACATTAGTAAAATTTGAAAATAATTTATATACTGCAAACTGACTAGCATATACATATTCAGATGTAGACATCAGATATCAAAATTTAAATGTCTCTATTAATAACTCGTTTTTAAAAACAAGCCTACCAACAATTATTACAACAGCAGGTAAAGGTGTTGCATTTAACCAAGATAATATCAACTTTTTAGCAAATAGCATCCTTTTGATGCAATACAACTTTGATCAATATAATAAAAAACATAAATACCAACGACAAGGACAAGACTTAATTAATTCAAATATCATTTTATTAAATGATATTCACACAAAACAAAAACAAATCTTAGAGAAACTAGATGCATATCATAAAATCAACGGAAAACGTTCTGTTGCACAAATATTAGTCCACAAATATGGAACAAATGAAGCAGGGGATGATATCGATTTAGAAAAACAAATTTTAACTTTATATCAATCATTAAGCAAAATTGAATATTATCAAATTGATGATTTTAATAAAGTTATTACCGAAGATAAAGTTAAAAGCATTGTATATAACTTCATCAAAGATACTCCATTAGCAGTTGGGATAAATTATGTCGATTATGCTAACAAGGAACAACTAGAAGCATTTAAACCAGTGAATAAACTTTTAACTTATAATAATGCTGACATTTCATTTAAAATTGATTTTGCAAATAACATCCGAGGAAACACCATTGATACAAACTTAGTTAATTTAACTCTACAAAAAAATAAGATTCTTGATTCAAAAATTGATTATACTAAAATAGATGCTAAAAATACTTTAAAAAACATTTGAAATGTGTTTTATAAATTATATCCAAATTATCGCATCGAAACCGATGAATCTCTTCCTGCAAACTTGGAAGATGAAATTCATGGAATTACTCGTGGATTTGGTCCTACTTACCTAATTTTTGGAATTTCGCCATCTGCAACATCTGATACAAAAGAAAATAAAAACGATGAATATAAAGTATTTTCTGAAAAACTCAGTGAAACAGAACAAAGTGAATTTTTATCCAAACCAAAAGAATTTATCCAAAATCACATCGATATGCTTTATTATAAAACTTATCATTCATACATTAATACCTTACCCGAAACTCTTGAAACAATTAAAAAAACGCAAGAGAATATTGAAAAACTACAACAAGAAATCAAACAACTTCAAAATGATAATGACACAAAGAAGTTGGATGAAAAAATTTCTGCTTTAAAAGCTGCAGAATTGTTTGTAAAAAATACCAATAAAAAAGTTGATGTTTATAAAATTGTTATAGATTATTTTGAAAAAACTCTGCCGGCTGTTAAAAAAGCATCTGAAGCATTGCGAAATCCTAATCTTAATGCTACTACAAAGGCACAAGCGACAAAAACTATTAATGACTTTTTAAACTTTGAAGTTGTTAAATTTGATTTGGATAATATTTACAAACTAATCGATAAAAGTTTTGCAGAATCTAAAACATCACAATATTCATTAGCTGATTTATTCGCTAAACTCTTATTTTTAAATAAAATATATAAAACTCAATCTGTTTTAGGATATAAAATAAATACAGATTCTAAGAAACTTACATACTGAGTAGAATTTTATAATCAAGAAGATAAAAAATGATATTTATTCGATGTATATGGATACTATAAAGCCATCAAAAAAGATAAAAACTCAAATATTGATACATTTATCTTTGATAAATTAGATAATCATTTTGAAAAACTACCAAATTCTAATTCAGAGTTATAAAAGTTGTCTATACACTTTGTGTAGACAACTTTTTATACCCACAAAATAGTGCCTATAAAGCCATATTATGTTCTTTATGGTTAGTGACTTTATTATTTTGTTAAACAGTATACATTTATCTGCTAAAACATATCACACTTACATCACATTCTCTTTTACATCTGATTTTTCATCACTATATAACTCTTTTAATTCATTAAATTGATTGAAAACATTTTTATATGTATAATCAAAGTATTGGCTATATATGCCATTTTCTTTTAAATCTAAATTCATTTGATATACTTTTTCTTCTAGTAAATGATATCTTATCTCTTGCATCTGATTGGCTGATAATTTTGGGTCCAAATATGAATATACATTGATATCTACATGTATTCCTAGTTTGATTTGTTCTTGTTGCTGCTCATTAAATAAATGTAGCTGCGAATTTATTTCATCTGCCTTAGCAACCTTATGCTTGATGTTTACAATTTGCATGTGACTACTGCTCTCAGATGTGTTTTGCTTTCGTTTGTGAACTTCATCCAAAATCGCATCAAAATATGGTATATTCAACTCGTTCATATATTCACTATCTAGTCCTTTTTCTTTTACATCATCGCTAATAACCTTCATTTTATCTTCGAGTAATGTATTTCTAATTTGTTGCATTTGATAATATGATAATTTTGAATCTAGGTATAATTTCACATCCAACGATAACTCTAGTTCTTTTCTTATCTCTTGCATTTGTTTTCAATCGTATTTTGGATCTATATATAAATATACCTTATCTAATATATAATCTTTTTGTAAACCAAGTCTTATCTGTTGCATTTGAAAACCATTAAAAATATTTTTTGTATATTTTTTAACATCTAAATTTGCTTTTAAACCTAAATATATTTGTTCAAGTTGGCTTGAATAATATTTATTAAAATCAAATTTATTATCTGTAATAAAACTTGAAAATTCACTTGAAATCTTATTTTTATATTCATTAAAAAAATTAATTTCATTATGAATATCAGTTAATACTAAATCACAACCTTTTGATAGTTCCTTAAGTTCAAACAGAATATCATAATTGTTGTTACTATAATTTATAATTTCATTATATAACTCTTGTTTTTGTATAATTTGTTCAACTGAAATATTACTTTTTGATTTATATGTATTTAATTCCATATCAAGAAAATTTTGATGGCTATAAAGTGTTCTTGATTTAACTTCTTCATCATAAAAATATATCTGACTTATCGAAACAAACGGAGGATTATTTTTTAAATTACGATATAACTGTGAATAAATTTCATCAATATCATCTATATTAAAATATTCAGTATCTAAAAATAAGACAGAATCCTTTTCAAAAACCTTGTATAAATCTTCCTTTGCAATATTTAATTTATAAATTTGTGTTGTATCTATATAACTGTCATTATATAGCAATCCATTGCCTAACTTTTTAATTAAAACTTCATATTCATACGGTTTTCTTTGGATTTGTTTTTTATTATATGCACTTCTAGATTTAAGATAGTAAAATGAACCTGTTAGATCGCTGTAAAAGAAAATAACAGGATGTATTCCATAATCTTCTTCAAACCTATCAAATGTAATAGGTTTTTTCGGTAGTATTAGTTTCATATTATATCCGTTTGTTAATTTGTATTCAAAATTTTGTTTTTGTGTCATATTTTCCTTAATTTAATTAAATATCCTTTGTTTATTTATCCTAATTTCTTCCTTATATTGATTATCATTTCCAAATTGTGAATATATTAAATCAATTTTTTCTATAATTATGAAAAAATCTTTGTTTTCTATATCATCGAACTCTTATGTATTTAACCCGCATCTCAATACATTAATAAATTTACTAAATGAATAGTTTTCATTTCCAGATTCGATATCACTTTTAATTGTAAATGTCTTAGCGACTAATGCTAAATATTGAAAATTTACATCAATATAATGTGTGCTATTATTCGGATGTGCCATTAAGAAATGTTGATTTGGTGTTAGTGCAATTAAATTTTCTAAATAATCTGCTATTTGTGGAAATTTAGACTGTGGAAAGATATGATGCACTTGTGTTGCATCGTTATTATCCGTTAATCCTATAATTTCACTTTTATTGTTATTATATTTTTGATTCAACATTTTTATTGCTTTTTTTGCTTTATCGATTAAATATTTTCGATATGTTGTCTCATTAATTTTCTTATTTATAACTTGTGCATAGTCATTTCTAGACATATTTTTAGGTTTTAGATCTCTAAAATTTGTTTTATTGTATGTTAAATCATCTAATGTAATAATATTTTTAGACAAATAACCTTTTTTAGTTCCTAAGGATTTATTTACAAATGAAAGTGGATTTATAATTTTAGTAAAATTCTATAAATTTCTAGGGTTCCTTTAATTTTTGTATTTTGTTTATAAAAATTTGTTAAATGTTCATTTAATATTTAAAGGTATAAGCATTGGTGTTGTTTAAAAAATTCACAAAATAATGATATATATCAGTATCTTTTAAAACCTTTTTGATATACTCACATAAAAAGTTTAGAACATTCATTGGTCTTAATGCAATATATTCTAAAATTTCTTTATTAGTTACCTTAAAGTGTCTTACATTATTTACTTTGTTTTGTTTTAAAACTCCTGCATATACAAGTAAATTAATAGGTTGTCCAAAATATTTATCGTATTCTCTTGATGATTTATTCGATGGATTTGGTTTGGTAAATAGATTTGAAACATTTATAACTGTATATTCATTAAATCAAATGTCTTTTACTTTAAATGTATCCATTTTATTATTGATATATTCTAAAATACAATCAGAAACTATTGACAAAACATCATATGTACACTTTTGATCAATTCATCTAGAATTTTTTGAAATTCTTAAATCATAATTCTTATCATCGAAGAAATCGCTTAATAATTTATACATCTAATTCAACTCCTTGTTCTTCCCGAATCAAAAAACACTTGAAGAATCAATGTTTATTGAACGAGTTTGATAATTTCGTGCAATATGATAGAACTTTCTAAACTCATCAGTCGAAATATATTCTTTTTGTTTGTCATTTAACTTTAAATTATTCTTAGGTATTAATATTGCTACTGATCCGTTTGTTAGATAACCTTTTGGTTTTGATATTAGCCTAGGTTTATAAGTCATATTAGGTGTTAAATAAGCATTTTCATAATCAAGATATTTATAGACATCTAATTTTTTTGCAACAACATCCAGGATGTAAGAATCATAATTTTCTATTTCGCTGATACTTTTTCCACTATCATCGATGTTTTTAGACTTCAAGACTCTTATTGTATTTTGTTTGTTATTAATAAGTATTGAATTAGTAATTTGACGGTCTCTAAATACCTTAAAAATATCAAATTCCATTTTTTTATACACAAAATCAAAAAATTCATCACGATAAATAACTCAGTATGGCAATTCCTTAGAGAAAATATAGTCCCTGAATTGATAATTTTCTTGTTTTTTGGGTAATGATTTAATATAAATTCTATCTATAATACATTTTGAAATTGTTATATTAATAGTTTCGATTAAAATATCATCAAATCCTTTTTCGCCAAAATCTATAATTGATGAAATATTAAAATTAACTAATAAGTTACGTGTTTCTTGATATTCTGGTGTATTTAATAAATTTTTTGGCATTATCAGTGAAATGTTTTCGGCTTCTAATAAGGATTTTTCTAAAAATAACCCTGCTAAATTTTTTAAATTTTCTGAATATTGATGTAAATTTTGATATTCAACTTTTTTAATTTTATTTATTTTGGTAAACGGTGGATTTCCAATAATTAAATCAAATTTTTTATTAAATTTTAACATTAAATAATCATCATTTACATATTTAATCTTAAAATTTTCAGGTATATTGTTTTCATAAAGAATCTTTAAAAGTTCTAATGATTCATTATTTATATCAATAATTGTTAAATTCACAATATTATTTTGATATTTTCTAAATAAAATAGGTAAAAAATTACCTGAACCCACTGCAGGTTCTAAAATATTAATTTCTTTCTTTGTAAATTCGGGTAATTGTGAATTTATTTGCTCTAAAATTATTTGTGGTGTATAAAATGCTGCATAATAATTACGCTTACTATTAGATAATTCAATTATTCTAGATAAACTATTGAAATCATATTTGTGTTTGCTATTTTTAATAAATTTAATTAAATTCTGATGGTTTATTAATTCATTTTTTTTCTATAATTTGTTTAATTTGTTGTTTATTTAAACTTTTCTTCATCAAAAAAACTCTTTCTTAATATTTTTAGCAATTTGTTCAAAGATTACAGTAGGAACTGATTCACCGATACAATGTCTTATATTCATTTCATTCTTTTTTGAAAAAGCAACTTTTTCTTCATAAGATAACTTATTCAACTGTGACAGAGGGATATTAGTTCATTTAAAATCATTTGGTATTGTCATCATTTTCATTAACTCTCGAATAGAAAATACTCTATTTTGATTCGGATGAATTGTATTTTGACTTGCTAATTGATCGTTTCTGGTATGAATGCATTGAGCAACCTTATCAAAACTTTGTCTTTTATACTTATCACCATTTTTATTTTTATTTATTATTATTTTACCATTAATAATTTTATGTGGCTTATTTATATCTTCTAAATTATTAAATGCTGATTGTCCTGATTTGATATTTTGTATCCATGATTGCATATGGTGTTTATAAGTTCGGAAGCTATGAAAAAAATCATCGTCATCATATTCGCCTCATTTTAAGGTTTTCATATCACCAATAACTTGATAAAGTGTTTTTTCGTCCTGATATTTAGGAAAAAGTTTCTCGACATCAATTTTATCAGCTAATTTCTTATGGACACCAATGACTAAGGTTCGTGTTCTTGATGAATTGCTACCATAATTTTTGAAATTTATAATTTTATGTTGATATTCATAATCTTTACCTAAACTTTCTTTAATAGCTTCTGATATTGTAACGATTTTTTTGTTATATAAACACCCCGTCTTTCAAAAGGAAGCAACGTTTTCAAAAATAAAAAAATTTGGTTGAATATTGTTAATTAATTTTATACTTTCTACGATTAAACTATTTCGGTTTATATCATTGTTATTCTTTTTATGATTTGCAACACTCATCCCTTGACACGGGGGAGTAGCAATAATTACATCAACAACATCATTGCCAAGTAAATGTCATCTTTGTATCTCATTATATAAATTTTCATAATTTTCTTTAATATCACCTAATAAGTAACCGCTTTGATATTTACATTTATTATTTATTCGTTGTATATTTAAACGTTTATCAAGCAATTCGTTTGTAGCGATGCATTCATATCCTTGCTTTTTAAACCCGAAACAACCAACTCCTGCTGATGAAAACAGTGTGATATAAGTTAATTTATTATCAATCATTTTACCCCTTTATTTTATTATATATAAATTTAAAAATTTGCTTTTGCTTTATTTTAATGTTTTATAATTTTATTAAAGGAGTTAATATGTCAGAACAAAAAGATAAAATACAAAAACATTTTGAACCATTAAAACCTTTCAAACCATATGAATCAGTTACCTTTGATCGACTTGAAAATAATTTTGGTGTACATCCAATTGTAGTTTTTTTAGATATTTATAAAGATGTTTATTACTACGTTAAAGCGCGAAGTGCCAAAAACAAATTTCATCATAAGCGGGCTAAATTGGAATATGAAATCAAGGTTCCTAAAGCAAAAACTGGTTTATTTATCCATGATAGCTTTATAGATACATCTGAAATTTATAAAATAAGTGACCATGATCTGCATGAAGTTTTTGATGAAGAATCAATTTATTATTTAGAAACAGATTTTTTTAACATCGAACAAATTCATGAGTTATATAAAGGGATAATTGATAATTTAAGTAAAAATCGACCACTTGTATCGCTTTCGCATGTATATATTGATAAAAAAAATCAAGTGCGTGCTAAGACATTATATGCTTGTGATAACTTTTTAAAGCGTGATTATGATTGAGTTCGTGATGATGCGACTTTAACATCAAAACAACGCGAAGCTAAGAAAACTTTATTGCTTGAAATCGAAAAAAAACGTAACAAGGACCCACAAACACTTAAAGAACTACAAAACTTATTAATTTGAATTAAAAGGGAATACCAAGAAGCATTATTTGAATATCAAGGTCGTAGTCGCGAACAAGAGTTGTTAGTTAATCAATTTCCAGATTATGTCGAATTACGAAATAATGATTTAGATTCGTATTGTCATGGGCAATTGCAGGAAATACGTCTTGGTTTAGAAAGTGGAGTTGATACCAGTTTATATTCTAGTGGTCTTTTTGATGCTTGACAGATGGAAGAAATACGGCTTGCCTTAGAATCAGGATTAGATTTTAAAGAATTTGCAGATCCAAGTTTATCATGAGAACAGATGCGAGAAAAACGTAAGGAATTATCGGGTGATAAATTCATTGACGAATCAAATTATAAAGAAATAAAATAATACCTTTTAAGGTATTATGCTGAATTGCAATTAAAGAAGCTACACTAAATGCAATGATTAAGAAGACAAATAAAGACTTAAAAATCAATATTTGTCTTCTTTTGTTTACTTATATTTTTCACAAAAGAAAAAAAGAAAGAAAACAAAATCAGTAATCAAAAATTACTGATATTCCTTTTTCTATCTAGTTTAATTTTCTATTTATATTTCTTGAAAAATTTATTTTTCGATGTATTTGATTGTCTTTTTAAATAACTGTAAGCATATAAAGGTTCTTCATCTGGTATAGGTTTTCAAGGATCTAAAAAATAATTGTAATGATAAAATAACTCATCTGAACTTTGGTATTTAAAAAGTTTTCGAGGCATTTTATTTATTTCGTTTTGGACTAAAAGTAATTGATCTTCTGTGACATTATTGAAGTTTGTGCCCTTTAGAAAATATCTACGAACCAGTCCGTTGAAATTTTCAATCCCACCCTTTTGCTGCGATGCATATGGGTCTGCCTTGTAGATATAAATTTGTAATCTGTATGCTAAATAAAAAAGACTCTTAAATTCTCAACCATTATCTTGTGTAATTGATTTAACATTTAATTTGTATTTTTTAATTGTGTCTCAAAGTAATCGATTAATCTTTCAAGGATTTTTTTCTGGTAGAAGAATGATAATTCCATATCTTGTCATTCTCTCTGTGAAAATAAGTAAATGACTATGTTTTGCACGGTTTCTTCCTACGATTAAATCGACTTCTCAATGTCCATATTCACTTCTTTCTGCAATACTAGTTGGACGAGATCAAAAAGGACGAATCCATCTTTTTCCTACTAATTTTTCTACTCTACTTTTGTAGTCATCTGGATGTTTCTTTCTATATTTGCTGCGTAAACAGTCTTTTCTGCTTATAACTCAAACACCACTTTCGATTCAGTTGAATACTGTTCTTAAAGCTGTATTTGCACATTTTTAGTATTTTTAATATACTGATAAGTGACATCGATTCCAAAACTTCTTTTATTAAATTTGCTAAGGAAAATTTGCGAAAATATATCATATTTATGCATGTGTGATTTTAAAATACAATGCTTTTTTCATTGATTTCTTATCTCACATTTTTCTTGCGCATAATAAGCATCATAACCAAATAAATGCGAATTTCTCTTTATTTCTCTGCTGATAGATGAACGTGAAATTTTCATTTCTGTTGAAATTTCAGTTAGTGATTTTTTCTCTGTTTTTAATAAAAATTCTAATCAAATTCTTGTTTTCAGGGTAAAATTATTAATGAGAGGCTCCTTTCTATTCACTAGATAGAAAAGGGGTTTTTTACAACCGTAATAATTTTATTTAGAAATAACAAAAACAAAGCTTCTCTTTGTAAAATATACATACAATACATTTATCTGTTTTGCACTTTTACCACCCCCCTCCGCTCTCGCCTAATGGCAAAATAGGCGGAGGAACTTTCTTTTTTGTAAAAAAGAAACAAAAAAACTCCCTGCTTTGCAAACTCAGTTTACAAAGCAGGTTTTATTTTTTAAGCTTGCATAAAAAATAAAAAAAGTTACTAAATTTAAAATTTAACTTTTGGGATTAATGACTTTGTAAGTTCAAAATTATTTTTGCTTTTGTTAAATTAATATCGTAAATTTATTATTGAAAATATTTGTGGTTATACAAAAAAAGCTACACAATAGTCTAATTTTTATAGTGTAGCTTTTTAGATTGCATTTTGGGATAATACCTTTTAAGGTATTATTTTTATATTTCTTGTATATCATTTGATTGATAGTCAACATTATATCCATTAGCCTTTAATTGATTATATAAATTGGTTGCGTTATTTGGAACAAAGATTTTAGTTGTTTCTTTAAAGAAAGTTCCATCGCTATAAGCAATCAATGTTGATAAGTTAGCTAAACCAGTTCCATCTAAAGTCGCACCTGGTATTTTTGGTTTAATTAAAATATTCTTGGTTCCTTTGCCATTTGAAAAAATAATTTTAGAGCGAGGCATCGGGATATCTTTTGCTAAAACCATAGCAAATTGTGCTTTATTCATATTATCAGTATCAGTTTCTCATGTATCGGAATTATTATATAAGACAATTCTGGTTAATTTACGTAAGGTTGAATAACCGTGATCTTCATCATAGAAAATCATATTTTTAAGTCCTTTTGCTTCTTTAATTCGAGATAAATCTAAACCAGTCGGATATGAATTTCCAGAAGCATTACGATCGGGTTTCAACCCTGGACCCATTGCACCTTGGAAAATACGTTCATTATTTCTGGTTACATATGCCATACGTAATCCATTATTAATTGTTGTCATATCATTTTCACCATGTCAGTCATCTTCATCAAAAGCAAGTGAATTAAAAGTAATTCTAGTAGTAATTTTTTCATATCGATTATAATCGGAACTTACATTATAGTCTAAGGTATTTACTCAAGCTACATTTCTTAGCGCTCATGGATTAATTGATCATCTTTCATCAAGTGAATTTAAGCTGGTGTATAAACCAAGTTCATCAATATTTTTATCAGAAATAGCTTCAAGAGCAGATGTGTTAAAGCTATCAAAATATAATTCTAATAAAGGTAAATGTTTAGGCAACACTGATAATAAACTTCTAATATTTTGAGCATCATCATATTTACCGATGTTTAATATTCTAATTCCCAGCGGAATATCATTTGCAGCTACCATATTTTTAATAACATTGGTTATTTTAGCAAATGCTTTTTCATTAGCTAAATCAGCAGTCATAATAAATGCTTTTTTAGGCCCATTAGGATTTGCAGTATTCGATGATTCTTTGTTATATTCAGTTACTGAAATTCCATCACCACTTTCAAAACCATATTTATGGTATTTATATGACATATCACCATCATATTTTCTTCACCCAGGATAATTACCACGGGCAATGTCATCAGGACTACGAGTTCATTGTGTATCATATCCTAAAGCTCGCTTTTCAGCATTATTTCGTTTCATTTCAGCAACAACTGAATTGAAAATTGGACTTACTGCATATGAATCTAGTTCACCTTTATCATTTACATAAACATTTCTTTCATCTTTACTGATATAAAATCCTTTTGCAAGTTCATTTTTAAGGTTTTGTGATAATTCTTTAAACTTACTTGGGTCCATATTCATTGCTATTCATAATCACCCTACTTTTAAATACTCTTTTCCATAACCACGAACTGGTGGGATATATTCTAAAGTATCGGTACGGTTAAATCATTCATCATATTTATTTTGAACTGAATCATACATAAATTTCTTAGCATTACCAGCCTCAATTACATTACGATATTTATCATATAATTGTAAAATTAAATTTAAATCATTAGGACTATTATTTAAATAATTTTGCAATTCATCATGACCTCTAGAAATATATAAGTCTTTATAGTATTCTTGAAGTGGACCAGGTTTTCCTGGAACACCTGCTCAAAGATTACTAAAGGCTTTCAATGATGCTTCTCCATTTGAAACTGTTTGCGCATAGTTTTCAGCATTAAGTTTAACATCTTTTAAATCAGGAACTAATTCAGCACGATATGGTATACGATTTGTGATTCCTTTTTCTTGATCGCTACGTTTATCTACACGTGGAGGAACATCTTCAACAGTAACTTGAATATTACCTACATCTGTTTGCACAGTTTTAGTAACTGTTTTTGGTTGTTGTGGTTTTGGTTGTACTTTAATAATATCTTCTTGATGTACATCCGAAGGAATAGTTTTGATTTCTTCTTTTTCAGGAGTTATGACTGTTTCTGGATCTTTTTGTTTTAGGTTATAATCCTTTGAAGTCTTACTTCCTTCTAAAATAAGGTTACTGCGAGTATCAAAGGTTTGTTGATCACTAACAGTAAATGAGTGATAACTGTTATCAGCAGCAGTTGCAACAATATTAGCAAACACCCCAGATGCAGCCGAGGTTATCACAATAGAAGAAAGAGCAATTAAACTAATTTTTCAGGTCCGTTTCATAATATATCTCCTTGTATTGATATTATAACACTTTAAAAAATTTTTTATATTTAGTATAATATCAATGATTTATTTGAAAATATTTTATTACTTTTGGAAAATTAAAAATATTTTTTTTAAAATTAAAGTAGTAAAATTTATTCAAATTATCTTATATTTAAATAATAAGGAGAAATTATGCCATTAAAAATAAAAAAATCCAAGTTTTTATCTAAATTCTTGCTGTTTAATGCTACTACTGCTTTTGTAGCTATTTCTGCTGTTGCATGTGGAACAAAAACCAATTCAAATGCAAATGAAGGTGAAAACAAAAAAGAAAACCCTGATAATCCTGGTTCTGGAAATCAAGGGACTAATCCTGGAACAAATCCACAAAATCCTGGTAATACACTTACAAAAAATGAATTACAGCAAAAAGTTGAAAAATCTTCTTTAAATGATTTATTTAATATTGATTTTTCAGGAAATAAGTCAGATGTATATGCTTCAAATGTTGATGTAACAAAGGATGCAATTGCTATTAGGGAACCAGGAAAACTTATTTTAAAATTATCAGCAAAAGAAAATGAAATTCCTCAATTTACCATAACAAATACCAAAGTAGATGATGCTAATGGTAAAATAACTATATTTATGGCTTTTGGTAAAGATGCTGATGTTTATAAAAGTTTTACAATCGATGGATTTAAGAAAAAAGAAGAATTTAACTTTGGTCAAACCAAAAATGTTAGTAAAAATGACCAAGTAAACTACTTTATTAATATGAATCAAGATCAACAATTTGATTATGATTGAAATTTAATTAAAAACAGATACCTTAGCGCAGATTCGACTCTTACAAGTAATTTAACTTCGCAACAAAAACAAGAAATTGATGCAAAATTAAAAAAACTGGATATGCCAAATTATGATGAATTAAGAATCAAGGGGTATTCAATTGCAGTTAATGATAAAGATAAATTGAAATTACAACTTCCTAATATCAGTCCTCGTGTGGCTGCTAACTGAACTGATGCTATTAATAATCCAGAAAATAATACAGGAGTCGCACGAACTATCACTAACCAACAATATTCAGATTTTGCCAAACAATCTTATCATGTAAGTATTAATCATTTTTTATTTACTAAAGATGAAAATCAACAAAACCTTTTAACCACTGCATTAACAAATAATATAGATTTAGGAAACTTGATAAATAAACTTAAAGATTCAGATACTAAAACAAAATTATTAGACAGATGAAACAAATCGAATGGTAACCGTGGTGTTTGAAAACTTATTCAAGATGATACCGAAAAGCAACTTGTAGCAGACTACGGAAACGAAAAGGATAATAACGGGAATGAAAAAGATGCAGTTATATATACAAACTGATTAAAATCTGAATATGATAAAATTTACAAAAAATTAGATGAAACAGCCGGTTTAGATGCAACCGTAAAACAAAAAGTTAAAGATTATATTAGCAAAAACAAACCAACTGATTTCAACCAATTAGCTGGATATCCAAAAAAACAAGAAACTGAAGCAGGAACTGCATCAATAATTGATTATGAAATCAAAGAAGGCCAAAGTTATCCAACCAAATTCTACTTTATCACTAACTACCACGTGGTAAATGGTATAAGTTCTTTACCTGATTTTACCTTAGGATTAACTCGTTTAAATAATAATGGTAGTTATATTGGTAATCAGTTAAAAACCATTCCTTTTGATCAGCATTTTTCAAATTTTAGCTTTGATAAAAATTCAGTTAAGGTTATTTTAGATGGTCGCGACTTCTTTAAATTTGACCCTACATCAGTTGCAACTAATGCTCAAAATGCAAAAGAATTTTTAGATTTTGCTATCTTTGAAGTAGATGTTGATAAATTACCTGAAAACTTGCTAAATGGAAAAACCAAAGAACAATTTGCTAAAGATATGTCAAATGATTATGTAAACAATACAAATAAAGTATCATTTCCTACTTTTGATTACTTATCACAAAGTGGTTATGATAGTGTAGATGGGCCAATTATTAAACGTCAAATTGATGATCACAAGAAAAAACCTGTTTCTGATTACAACTTACTTTACCTTGTTGGTTTTCCAGCAACACAAACTAAATCACAAGGGTTTGTCGACTTCTTTTTAAAAGAAGGTGATGAACAATATACAAATAAAGATTTAATAACTAGTGCACCTTATTCATATTCATTATGAACTAATGCCAACCGTTCTTTATACGGAAAAAGTTCAACAGATTTAGCAAATAATCCAAGAGCACAACGTGGTGGATTTTTATCACATTCAAATGTACTTTCTGAATTTAAGAACCGCAAAGGTGTCTTTGATCGCTTTTTAGCACTTCCGTTTTTATCTTATGGTGATAATAAACCAAATCTATTTACATCCAAAGATGATGGAAAAGAATACTACCATTCAGGACTATCATATGCGATAAGAGACTTTAATGTCGGTGGTGGTGCATCCGGGACTGGTGTTAGAACTAAGAAAAACGAATTAGTTGCTTTAGTTGATTCAGTATTCTTTGACTCAAGGGTTACTATTGCTACAGCATTGCGTTCATCGGGTGTTAACTACGATGGAGCATTTGGTGATTACAACACCCCTCAATATGATGTTATTTATGGTGGAGGTAAAGATCAAAATAATTCCTTTAAGCAAGCTCTTGAAAAACTTTATGGAACAAATTACAAAACACACCTTTTTGATAAAGGAGTAAATTCTGCATACTCAGATCATGCATTCAAGGATAATGTAAATGCAAAAAGTTAGAACACGTTATGCACCAAGTCCTACCGGTTATTTACATATCGGAGGAGCTCGAACAGCTTTATTTAACTATTTATTTGCAAAACATTATAATGGAACATTTATCTTCCGTCTTGAAGATACAGATGTCAAACGCAATGTTATCGGTGGTGAAGCATCACAGATAGATAATTTGGCTTGATTAGGTATCATACCTGACGAATCACCTTTAAAACCAAACCCAAAATATGGCCAATATCGACAAAGCGAAAAACTAGGTCGCTACCAACAAGTTGCAAATATGTTGTTAGAACTAGGATTTGCTTATAAAGCATATGATACAACCGAAGAATTAGAAGCACAAAAGCAAGAAAGCGATGCAAAAGGTATTCCTAGTTTTCGTTATAATCGCAATTGATTAAAAATCTCCGATGCAGAAAAACAAATTCGTGATCAAAATGGTGCTTATTCGATTCGGTTAGCGATGCCAAAAAATCAAGTTTATCAATGAAATGATATAGTACGTGGACAAATAAGTTTTAACTCAGATGAAATTGGTGATTGAGTAATTATCAAATCTGATGGATATCCTACTTATAACTTTGCAGTAGTAATCGATGATTATGATATGCAGATTACACATATTTTAAGAGGTGAAGAGCATATCGGAAACACACCAAAACAAATTGCTTTATATCAAATGCTTAACTGAAATATGCCTGAATTTGGACATCTTACCATTATTACTAATATGGAAGGTAAAAAACTCTCTAAACGCGATACATCATTAAAACAATTTATAGAAGATTATAAAAATGAAGGATATTTACCTCAAGCAATATTTAACTTTTTATCATTATTAGGTTGAACTGCAGCAGATGCTAGTGAAATGATGTCGCATTATGAAAATATTATAAAATTCGATCCAAATCGTTTAAGTAAAAGTCCATCAAAATTCGATATTTTGAAAATGAATTGATTTTCAAAACAATATATGAAAACTCAAGATAACAATGAAATTTTAAAACATTTATCACTTGATAATAGTAATAAAAGTTTACAATGAATTAATTTATTTATCGATACATTTAAACAAAGTGCTATTACATATGCAGAAATGAATCAAAATTTGATGCTTTATCTTAATCCTATTGATAAATACTTTGAATTTAATGATAATGAAATTCAAGTTATCAATGAATTTAAAAATTATATAGACTTTAATAACTTTAGTATCGAAAATATTCAAGATGCAATTAATGCCACTTCAAAGAACTTAAACATCAAAGGCAAAAATCTTTTTATGCCCATACGTCTTGCCACTACATCGCAACAACATGGTCCTGAGCTAGCAAAAGCAATATATTTATATGGACCAGAATTTATCAAGGATGCATTAAAAAAATATGAAAATTAATTTTAAATCAACAAAAAAACAAAATGGTGAATCAAAAGATATTGATTTTATTTCTGTGTTAGATTATGAATTTGATGATGGTTATCACATTTTAACTTTTAGCGAACCTTCACAAGGAATTCGAAATCGAATCGAAATATCAGAAACCAATATCAATATTTATGCAGGTGCTACAACCGTATATTTAAAATACCAAAAAGAATTTAAGTTTTTATTAGATCTTGAAGGTTATAATTGACGCAACCAAGCAATCGAACTAGTATCAAATTGGTTTTATAAAAACTTTGCTGATGATTTATTTGAATTCACTTATACACTAGCTAAAGATGGACAACTTTTAGGTGAATATACCATTAATTTAACCTTAATTAAGGATTAAAAATATCCCGAAGAAAGTTTTTCGGGATATTTTTAATTATTGTTAAGTAATTGGATATGGATAACATTTTTTGCTATAATATCTGTTTTTGCTTTATATGCATCACTTGCACCCAAATATATTGGTTTTAATGCAAAAGCAATATCTACAAACTTGTTTTTACCATATTCAATTTTTGATGCATTTATAATTTCAATTTGATAATAACTGCGTGCTACAGCTGGATTATAGGCATCTTTTATAACATTATAATTATCATTAATAAACTTGATTAAATTAGTATATTTATCAAGATAATCTACTTTTTCTTGAGAATTTGCTTTATTATTTATTGATGCAACCATTTGCTCAGCACTCTCGGTTGCAGTTGATTTAAGACCATATGAAGAATTAACAGTTAAATAATCTGCTGATGCATATAATTTTGCTTGCCTTGATAAATATGTATATCAATCTTTTGCATCTTTGTTAGTATAATTATTAAATCCGACTAATCACAAAGGTGTAATTTGGTTAGTATATTTATCTTCAGCATTAGTTGGATTGAATCAAAACATTATTTTATATTGAATCATACCTAATGGAGCATATGCAGTGGTTTTATATGGTTTATAGACATTTTCATCATCCTTATATTTAACAAAATATGCTTTAAAAACACTTGGATCATAACTTTTTAGTCCATCATCGATATCAATAAAGTTTTGTAGCGATGCATCGTTTAGATCAACGATAATAGCAGGTTTTCCAAAAGATGAATCTAAATCATCAATGTTACTATATTTAGCATCTTTATATGCATCATCAAAGTCCTTGGTGGATTTTTTCATACCTGTTTTTGAGATATGTACTAATGGATCGAATAATAATGTGTTAGTTTTATTAGCAATAATTCAAGCTTTTGAGTATAAATTTTCAATTTTAAAAGTTTTTTCAATTGAATGATTATTTCCACTACTTAATTTCAAAGTCAGCGATAATGTACCATTTAATTCATTTAGATTACTAAATTTACTTTCATCAAAATTAAATGTTATTTCATTATCGAATCCATTTTTATTTGAAAAATTAAAGTATTTAAATAAATCTTTATCTGCTAATAAAGCTTTTTTAATACCAGATGCTCATCAACGTTTTTTTAATGTTAAGTGATTGATTGAATTAATTAGATTATTTAACTCATCAACACTAAGCTGTGCTTTTGTAGTAGGTTTAGCTATAGTTGTAAATGACTTATTTTCGTTAATATGTACACTACCAATTCCGATAACTTTATAAGTTGTTGCAAAATCTAAATTTAAAGTTTTTATTTCTAATTTATTAGTATTCGGATTTCATATACTATTTAAATTAATAAAATCTTCCGAGTCATTTTTTTGTATAACAATATTTGGAGACTGTTTATAGACAAATGTATTAACAGTGTTATTACTTTGTAAATCTAAAATAATATTATGTTGATAATTAAATTTATCATATGAATAGTTTATTGTATTTATATTATTTGTTGTTGGTTTACTTGCATCAATTCTTAATGTATCGTTACCTTTATTATTTTTATTTACAAAAATAGGTTTTGAATTTAAATATACTCTTGCGATGCTGTATGTTCCAGACGGAAAATTATTAATCTGTAAGCTTCCTGTATATTTATCATTTGTTTTAGTTAAATTTATATTTCATAAACCACCAAAATCACTTTTTATATCAACTGAAACAGGATCACTTGAATCGGCTGATAAACTAAGTGAAACATTTAAATTATTATTAGTATTAGTTATTTCAACATTTTGATATCTGGTGGTGTTAATATGTGTATCAATGATAAATGAAGCACCTTGTTTTAAAGTAAAAGTAAGTGTTCCGTGTTCACTTTGTCCATCACCATTAGTTAATTTTAATGCTTTGAGTTTATATGTTTTATTTGGTTCTAAATCATAATAATGTCCTTCATCAGCTTCTTCAGGATTATTTTTAACAAAGATGCGAATATTATCTAAACTTAATTGATTGTTATTATTTTCCTTAGGTGTAGCAAAAAAATCTAAATTGTAGTCTTTATTTGCACTTTCATCAGTAAATTCTGCTGTAAAGAAATACTGAGATCGATGAAGTGGAAATAAATCAATAACACCAAAATCTAATGACATCACATCAGATGAATCAGCTGAAACTTTATCTTCAAAAGTATATCCTAAACTATTTAATATTACCGGACGATTTCAGTCCAAGGTGGTAAATGATTTTTGTGATTCATCAGTTGGTAATGTTAAAGTTTTATCATTTAGTGTAACTGAATTTACAAAATACTTAGTATGAAAATCAAGATTATCAAGCACAATTTCAACATATGATTCAGATGGATTATAATCACTAAATTTATAAACTTTATTATCTAAATTTACTTCAAATTCATGATGGTTTTCATTTAAAAGATCGTTTGAACTAAAGTCAATATGCACTGTAGCAGAAGTAGCAGTGATATCTTTATAAGTTATTTTGCTAATTACAAATGAATCAGCAGCAACTTCTTTTGATGTTGTAAAAGAAAGTTGATTTTCTCGGTTTAATGCTATATCATTGTTATTTAAAGTTAATTTAGTTAGTTTGTAGGTTGTCTGTGGTTTTAGTGAATCTATTTGAAGCAATATCTTATGGTTTGATAAATATTTAAATTTATTATGTTTGGTTGTTGCTTCGTTGTTTGTTAAATCTACCGATAATGATGCTAATTCATTGTCTGTTATATCGCGGTTTAAATTAAACTCGATTGCAGCAGTATTTTTGCTTTTTGATACCAAATGTGCTTGATTAACTTGCAATGCATTAGAAGTGGTTGTAAAGGTGTGATTCAAGGATTTTATTGATAATGTCTTACCTTGATAACTTATAGAATTGATAGTATATGATTTTTGTGGGGTTAAATTAGTTAAAGTAAAATTGTAACTTTGAGTTTCTTGATTAAATGAAACTAAAATAGGTTGACTGTAATCGCTTACTTCTACATTTAATTGTGTGACATCTAAATTATTATCTGTCAAAGAGAATGTGATTGATAAACTGTTGTGACTAATCGAACTTGCTTGTAATGATTCAACTACATTTTCTGCTTTTGTCTTAAAACTAAAATTAAATGATGGAAATTCTTTATCATTTACTATCAATTTATTTAACTTATATGTTGTATTTATGTTTAGGTTTTCTAATTCAAAAGTTACTTCTTTTGTTTGTTTGTTAAATGACAAAGAAGTGTAGTTTTGATTATTTAATGTTAATATAAAATTACTTGCATCTAAAATATCAGATGATGTGTGAATCTTAATTTTTAATATAGCAGATGTTGTATGAACATTAGATGTTTGAACAGATTCGATTTTATATGATTCTTGTTTGTCAATAGGTTGAGATTTTTCACTTTCAGGATCAGGTTCATTTTTTTTTGGTGGTGTCAAATCACTTTGTTGTGTAGTTGTAAAAGAAAAATTATTGACATCTGAATTTAAAACACTATTTTTAAATTCTAATTTTATAAATGTATAGATAGTAGCAGGATTTAAATCATTTAAGTTAAATGTAATTTCTTTTTGGTTATTAGATGTTTTTATCTCAAAAGCTATATAAGAAGTGTTATTAAATGTTATTTTAAAATCCGTTGCATTATTATATTCAGGTTTGCTTGAATCAATTATGGCTTTTATTTTTGCTGATTTTGATGTTGTTTGTAATGTTGATAAATTAATTAATTTTGGATTTATAATTACTTGCTTTGGTTTATTATCAGTTTGATTAGAACATGCAGTAACTAATATTACCGTTGATGAAGTAATCCCTGATAATAAAAGAAAAATTTTCTGGTGTCTTTTTTTCATTTAAACCTTTCTTAAAATTAAGATATAAGAATAAAGATATAAATTTCACTTTATATCTTTATTTGCATAATAAATTTAGTGTTATAAATATAAAAATTAAAAATGAAAAATTACTTTGATTAAATTACTTATTAATGAAAAGTATAAACAAGATAAACACTAAATAAATTCTTTGCTCTATAATTATATATTTTTATTTGTAATTTACGATAAATAAATGAAAATTTTTCCATTATTTAACCATAAATATATTATAACTATCTTATTTAAATATATAAAAACAGATAAGAAAATCTTGTGCAACTTATATCAACATTATTGATTCAGTGTTTTATTTAATTGTGTTTATAGAATCCCTCCCCTCCAGAGAAATTTGAACAATATTTCATTATACACGGAAATTTTTCAACAATTAATAAAGAAATATAATTTTATAATTATCTAAGTATATTTATAAAATATTGATTTATCATATTAATTAAGTTTTTGATTAATCAATACGATCTTGGAATCATTCGCTAATCTTTGTTAATATTTGTTTCTACGGATATAGTTTTAGAAACAATATATTCTTATAATTTATAAAATCAGTTAACTAATTAAATATCAAAAAACAGAAATTAATTTTCTGCTTTTTGTTCTTGCTCTTGTGCTTTTGAATCTTTATTCTTTTCTTTGCGAGGAGCAGCAATTCATGAAATAACAACTCCAACAACTGCTAGAATACCAATTACAATCGATGTAATAATTATAGCTGCTGTAGTAGATTTAGATTCTGGTTCTTCAATCACTTCTTTTTGAGTTGCTATTTTTTCGGTTATCTTTAGTTGTACCTTTTTAAGATCTTCTATTGTTGCTGCTTTTTGCACTTCATTTGAAAGAACTTGGACTTCATCGTTGTCGCTTATTTTTTTAATTTCACGATTTAATTTCTCTTTAAAGTTTTGTATCAGTTCTTGGTTATTTATTTGACTTCAGACATTTATAAACAATGTAGATAAATCTTGTAATTTATCAGATGGTAATGTTTCACCTGTTTTAGCATTATTGATTTCTGCTAATTTTTCATTTGCAACATCTTGAACTGATTTTTTGGTATTTTTATCTTTTTCATTAGGTAACTTGCTTATAAGTTCTTTTAATTTATTCTCTGCATCTGATAATTTAGATGATTCTATAACTAACTTATTAATTGAATTTTTTAAATCTGAATTAACTTGATCTTCTTGCGCTTGTGTAATTGATGTACCATTAGTTAATAAATCTTGCAGTTGATTTATAAGTTTTGTTTTTTCATCTGAAAACTGTTTAAATGAATCCACAGTGAAAAATGCATTTTCTTTTCAGGTGTTTTCAATTTCTAATTTAAGTGAATTAATATTAGTGGTGTTAAGATCTTTAATAGCAGGTTGAATCAATGTTGCATCAAGGAAAATTTCAGTTAATTTAGTTAATTGTTCTGTTTTTTGATTATTATCTTTTGCATCTGCATAAGATTTTTTAAAGTCTGCTACTTTTTTATCAATTTCTGCTTGAACTTCTGCGGCACCATCATTTTTTATTTTTGTTGTTAAATCTGTTATGATTTTATAAACATCATCTAATTTTGCATCATTTATCACTAATTGATACTTATAATGAATAATTTTTGAATTTGCTAGTCTTACATCAAAAACAGTAATTTCTTTTTTGTCAAGTTTTTCATCAAGAATTTTCTTCTCATCATCTACTATTTTTTTATATTGACTAAAAGATTTATCAGTGAAAATGCTATTTTCGTTAGTTAAAATTGACGCTATAAGTTGTTTGTATCCATCTTTTGCTTCTTGTAACTCTTTTGTTTCCTGTTTTGATGAATTTTTATTATCTGAATCGGTTTTCTTATCTGATTCATTTGTTTTAACTTCATTATCACCATCAAAATATTTTAATGGTGCTAATGACATATGCATTGATTGAGTTTTAGTTGGAACATTCTTTACCGAAATATAAGAAGCAACAACTGCAGTTGTCGCTACTGCTGTGACACTAGATGAAATTAGTAAAAGCGATATTAATTTCTTTTTGATTTTCATTTTACTCCATTTATTTATATAAATATATCGAATTATTTTATATACACGATATTATTATTATATCAAAATTTTATATATAAGATTTAGTGAATTTATTATTTTTTTATCTATTTTAAGGAAATATTTTCAATTGAAATTTAAAACTTACATAACTATACCGCTATCTTCTTCAATAACTAAGTCATTCTCTTGTTTATTATCAACATCTGAATTTTCATCATTATCTGATTTACTTTCTTTATCTATATTTTTAACAATTTTAACATTTATTTCATTCTTAGTCTCTTTCGCATCTTCATTTAATGAAGATATATTAGGATTGAGAATATCATTAAAAACGATATTTATTTTGTCATCAAAATTTTCATTAAATATGTCCTTTACATTGATATCTGCTTTATTAATATCATAATTACTATCATTTTCAGAATCTGCTCAATAATTTTTATATTTATTCTTTATATCTAGTTCATTAAAAATACATTTCTTATTTGCTGCATCTTTAATCCATCTAAATTATTATCATAATAGTCTTTTATATCAATTTTTGCTTGTAAACCTATTCTAATTTGCTGCATTTGATCGTATTCTCATTTTGAATCCAAATATTTATCAACATCAACTGATGCTTGTAAACCTAAATAAATTTGTTCAAGTTGCCTTGGTGAATATTTGTTAAAATCAAGTTTTTTATCTTCAAGAAATTGTGGATAATCCTTTTTTAAAAAAGATTTAAACTTTTCAAATAAATGATGTTTTTGAATTATTTCAGTATATGTTGTGTATATTCCACCAGCTAAATCATCAAGTTCTAAAATAGTATCTGGATAATTGTTATTATTTAGAATTTTGTTTATTTGTCATTTAGCAGAATTAAGATATTTATATCCATCTGGTTTTATTTGTAATTCAGAATAATTTCTTCATAAAAACTCTTTATGTGAATATTTAGTTTGTGTATGAATTTTATTTTTGTTGATATTTATATAACTAAGTGAAACATAAGGTGGATTTTTAGTTAAGTTTTGATAAATTTTATTATAAATACTTTTGATATCATTAATATCAAAATAATTTGTATTTAAAAATATTACTGAATCTTTATCAAAAACTTTATATAGATCTTGTTTATTTATATGAAAAATTTGTGTTGTATCAATATAACTTACTTTATTATTTAACATCTTTGAATTAGTTATTTCAACTTCGTAATTATATTTAAATCTCTTTTTATTATCAAAATCAGATGCACTACGAGCAGAAACATAATAATATTCATTATCTTGATAATTTTTAAAAAATATTATAGGATGCTTACCAATATTAATTCCTAAGCGATTATATGTTATTGAATATTTTGGCATTACTAATTTCATTAAAATATCTTTTTCTCTCATCATATTCCTTTATCACTTAATATCTAAACTATATTTGATATAATTATAAAACTAAAATTGAGTTAGATAAATGTCTAATTTTTAGTTAAAAAGAATATAATTATTCTAATAAAAAACTTAACAAGAATTTGTTATTTTTTTACTATGTAAAAGGAGGTTTGATGCAAGAAAACAAAAATGATTCGTTAGAAACTCAAAAAGAAAATGTAACAAATGAAACCAGCATTTGTGATCCAATTTTTGAAGAAACCAAAAAAGCCGAAAATGATAATAGTTTAATTTCAAAAATATCACGAAAAACACTTACATTAGAAATTGGAGAAATTCTAGCAGGAACCAGCGAAAGAAAAACTCGTTTAGTTAAAAAAAATACCATTTATAAAAGAACCAAAATGGCAAATTTCGGATTGAAACTAAGTTTGCTTTATTCACAAAAACCTTTTTGAAAACTTGTTTTAATTACAATTGCTGCTGCTGTCTTTTTTGGTGTTATTTCGGTTTTTTTAGTTAAAAATGTCGGAATTTATAACTTTGGATTAGCAACTTTTGGACAAGCTTTATCAAAACTTTTAATTGTTTTGCTTCCAAAAGGAAGTGTTACACTAGGAATTCGTAACTTTTTAGATCAATTTGTCTTTTGATTAGCTTATATTATCCTAAGCATACCGATATTTATTTTTGGTTATAAAAAAATAGGTAAATTATTTACGAATTTAACGGTAATTTTTTTAGTTGTTTCTTCATTAGTTTCCTTCGGATTAGGATTTATTCATAATATTGGTTCAATCTACTTAATTGGTGATTTTTCAAATGCTGAAATTAAAAAATCACTTTCTGAATGACAGCAACCATTAAGCGGGATAATCCCACTAACCTGAAAAGATGGTGGAAATATTATTGCATTATTTGTTTTTGCTATTATATACGGATTTTTACTTGCATGAATTTTTGCAATTATTCAGATAATCGGTGGAACTGCTGGAGTTACAGGGATTATTGGTGAATGATATGCAAATACTAAGCAAAAATCATTTGGTTCTATTTCAGGTAATATTAACATTATAATTGTTTTAATCGGTGTGTTAATTGGTTCATGATTGCCTGGTTCACTACTTTTGGAAGCAGCATCAAAATCAGGTAATATTTCTGGTCATGAACTTGCTCAAATAAACTCCTTAAAGTGATCATTTCAATTATATTTATCTCCGAATTTTGTTGCAACAATCTTAACAAATATTGTCTATATCATTGTTTTAAATAAGTTGTATCCAAAATTTAAGTTAGTCCGTGTTGAAATTTACTCACTCAAAAAAGCAGTAGAAATCGCTCAAATCATTAAAGTTGACCGTAAAATTGTTACAGGTGTAAGTTTGTTTAAAGCACAAGGTGGTTATTCAAATGAATTATTAGATGTTGTTACATCAATTACATTGTTTAGACAAGTAAATCGAATTATAAAAGATGTCCGAAAAATAGATAGCGATGCATTTATAGCAATATCCGATGTTACCAGCATTGATGGACACATTTTCTTACCACAAAACAAATTTTAAAAAACCAAGTTTCCTTGGTTTTTTTGTATCATCATATTATTTGCTACTAGCAAAAGGACATAAATGAATAACATTACACAATTTGAGAATTATTTTTTACCTTGGGGGTACAAGGCTAAATAATTATAATTAAAGTATTTGAAAATATTAAATATTTACAAATAAAATTCACTTTTTTATTCTATAAATAAAATTATTTCCACATTTGTTCCATTTTTTTATTTTTAATACCTTTAAATGTATTTCTTACTCTTTCGTTTCTACATCATTTAAAATTTGATTAAAAATATCTATTATCAATGAATGAGGTATGGCAGAAGCGGGTCCTGCTTCACATATTTGTTCATTTACCATTTTATTTTTTTGAACAGGTGTTTTATATCTTTGCACAAAATCCATTGCACCCATACCACTTTTGACTTTACGAGCCTTAATCATCCGATTCAATGAAGCCAATCCTAACATCCTACTATCCAAATCGCGTCTAAGTTTAATGTTGTGATCATCTTTTAATACATAATACTTTTCACCATTAATTTCTTGTATCGTATAAGGTGGATCGATTCTTCCTTTTTTTAAAATTAATTTTAAATTACTATAAAAATAAGTTGCTTTTGTTGTTAGAAAACCATATTTTCCATAGCTTGCTTCATTAAAGTAATGATTTTCATTGTGAAAATCTTTACGGTTAAATTGTATATATTTTCACATCATTGATTGTTTAGGATTTTCAATATAAAAATATTTTGGTTTATAAAACTTTATTAATTCAATTGTATTATTTAAACATTTTTCACCCAGACGTTTGATAAAAAGTTGCACATCTGCCTTTAAATTTTTAGTAAAACCACCCTTTAATCTTTCAAATTCTTCTACACTTCGTTCTAAAACATAATCCTTGGTTTCATTTAGCTTTCAAAAAGGAGTTCCTCCGCCTTTCATTGCTAAAACACAACTGAAACTTTGACACAATGGACTAGCAACGATAATATCAGGTCTAGGATATTTTCAAAATAATTGCACTATATTATCTGATGCTAAATCTAATTTATAATGGTTGTTTCTAGTAGGTTCAGTAATATCTCATGTATATATTTCAAATTTGTCTTTTAAATATTTATCTTCATTTATTGCATTAAATACCGAGTTTTGACCACCACCAAATAAATCCCAGACAATTAATTTCTTCATAATTCATCCGTATAAATTTCAAATAATTTTTTTATTTCTTTGATATCAGTATTTTTGATAATAAAACTATCAAAATCACTTTGTATATTTTTATTAAATAAATTGTTATAAAGCGAATTAATTATTTTAAAGCTAAGTTCTTTTTTAATAGATTCTTTCGAAGAGCCTTTATGAATCCCTGTATGACAAGCAGCACACAATGGAATTAAATTTGTGCTACTATGAATCATATTTCAATCAATTATTTCACCTTTATCCTTAAAATACTTAATAAAATATCATTTCGGAACAATATGATGAATATCTACATAAGATAAACCGTAATTATTTAATTTATCTATATCAATGTTTTCACCAAGTGGGCATTTATAGTCATAATTTGAGCTTATCAAGGCACATTTATAATTTCAAAAACTTCTAATTTTTAAGACTTCATTTTGGTTTATTTTTGGGCCTTTGTTTATAAGTGAATTTTGAATTTCAATATTTTCAGAATATGGATTAAAATTCATCTTATTAACTGTTTCTTTAAAATTATCAAAAATTTCTTCATCAAAGTCATTCGATGTTACATAGTATAAATATTTTATTTTTGATTGCTTATTTTTCTTAATTCAATAAGGCAAAATTACATCCGAATTTAATGGTAGTATCTTATTTTTTAAATCACTATATTCCATTAAAATAAATGAATTTGATACAGATACTTGTTTGTTATAACCAAAAAATGATTTACTCATAAAAACTAAGTAAACATCTTTATTTTCACGGTATCCAGCTACTAAAATAGAATCTTTTTTATTTATCACATCATCTAAAAACGAATCATTTCTTAACCTTATTTTGTTAGGCTGATAAATATTACAAAAAGATGTAAAGTGTATATAATACAATGATTTTTGATTCATATTTTTGAATTTTGATAACTGGTATCCTAAATTAGATAAATAACTAAATAACCTTGTCTTTTTAAAATCTTCTAACGGTATTTGTGATTTAGATAAATGTTTATAAATCTCTTGATAATTCTTTTGCATAAAATCCTTATAAGTTATAAATTATAACAATTATTTTTGCTGCTGCTTGTTTATATCTAGTAATTTTATGTTTATTTTCATAACATATTCTGAATCTAACTCACATCCTATGAAATTTCTATTTAATTCTTTTGCTACAAATGATGTAACACCACTACCACTAAATAAATCTAGAACAAGATCTCCCGGATTAGAACTTGCTTTTATCATTCTTTCAATCATTGTTTTCGGTTTCGGTGTTGGATGATTAGTCTTCACAACCTTGCCGTTAACTTTATTCGTATGTCTAACCGACGGAATTTCTCAAATATCAGTACATAATTTACCATTCGGATTAGGTGTTCATCGTTTCCCTTTTTTAATTATCCCTTTGTTTTTAGCATTCAAAAGTCGCTTCTTCGAAAGATATTCAGTTCTTATATCATTATAATTGAATGTATATTTATTAGATTTTGTTAGGAATGTAATTGTCTCTTGATTATTAACATATTTTTTCTTACTTGGTGAAAAACCATCTTTTTTATATCAAATAATATTATTTTTAAATAACATCCCTTTGTTAATTAAATAAACTAAAATGAAAGCAGAATTATATGAATTATTGAACAAATATATGCTTGCTGTATCTTTTAATTTCATAACTGCTAAATCTAATCAAGAATACATAAATTCAAAATATTCCTGATTAGATTCAAATTTATCTCAACTGCTTTTATTTAAATTATAAGGTGGATCTGCAATGATTAAATCAACTGAGTTATCTTTTAAATTCTTTAAAAACTCAATAACATCCATCTGATACACTTTATTAACTTCCATATTACTCCTATAACTTTTATATTATAAATCTTAATATATGAATATCTTCACAAAACGTTTTATATATTGTTATTTTTGATGTTTTTGTTGAATAAATTCCATATTTTTTGTTCTTTAATTCTCTTCTTTTGAAAAACTATATAATAATCATATGCTAAAAATTTATGTTTGTGGGCCTACTGTATATAATGATGTGCATATCGGGAACCTTAGACCAATATTAACTATGGATCTTATTTTAAAAGCTGCCAGAGCATTAAATATCGACTTTAAATTTATACATAATATAACAGATATCGATGATAAAATCATTAATAGAGCTTTACAAGAAAATGTCAGCGAATCAGAAATAGCTACAAAGTATGCAACTTATTATTTAGATATTTTAAAAAAGTTAAAAGTTGACACAGTTTATCAATATGAATATGTTACAAAAAATTTGGATATTATTGAAGATTTTATAAAAAAAATGACAGTAAAAAATCATACATATACGTCACAAAATTCATTATATTTTAGTGTAAAAAATAACTTATCACACTATGGTGTAGTATCAAAACAAAAAATAGAGCATATGATTTTCGATGAAAATCTTAGTGAACATAAAAGATTTTATGCTGATTTTGTTTTATGAAAAACAACCGATAAAGGGATAAAATATAATTCATCTTTTGGAACAGGTAGACCAGGCTGACATACTGAGTGTGCTGCATTAGTTTATAAACATTTTAATATTGATGGACTTGATATCCACGGAGGTGGGATGGATTTGACATTTCCACATCATGAAAATGAAAATATCCAATATTTTGCAGTAACAGATAATGATATCACCAAAAAATGATTGCGAACTGGACAAATTAATTTAAAAGGACAAAAGATGTCTAAATCATTACAAAATTTTATTTTAGCAAAAGACTTTTTGAATCAATATACAGGTGATCACCTAAAATTATTATTTTTACTAAATTCTTTTACAGCAAATATTAACATCGATGATAATGCAATAAACAATATCGAAATTTTGTTAAAAAGAATTAAGAATATCTTCTTTTTAAAATACCTGAAAAACATCGGAAATGACTATGATAAAGATAAATACAAAAATATTATGCGACTTTTATATCAACAAAAATTTTCTGATTTTAATAAAAAGATTAATGATTTAATTAAAAACATTAATATCAATAAAAAAAGCAATGATATTAGTTTACTTACTGAAATTTTTAGTACCTTAAGATTTGATATCTGTGATTTTGATTATCTACCTTATGTCAAAATATATCATCAATGACAAGAACATCTGCAAAATAAAGACTACCAAAATGCAGATTTACTCAGAAATACCTTAATGGAACAAAAATTGGTCTAAATATGGACAAATGTTATGAAAAATTTTAAAGAAAATATGAAAGAATTATTAGTGTGTGGAAAAAACACCTTGCTTGACGCAATTGCTGCTAAATATAAATTTAAAAAAATATATTTAGCTAAAGCAGAATACACTAAATTTTTAAAGAAGACTAACAATGTAGAAATAAAGGATAATGCTTTTTTAAATAATATAACCAAGGAAAACCACCAAGGGTTTATTGGTATATTAGATGGTTTTAATTATAAAGATATAAATCTTATAATTAAAACCAAACCACAATGTATTTTAATTTTAGATCATTTACAAGATCCACATAATTTTGGTGCAATCATTAGAACTGCTAATGCAGCCGGAATCAAAGACATTATTATTCCAAAAGAAAAAAGTGTTTTAATTAATTCTACCGTGTTAAAAGTTGCATCTGGTGGTTTTGTAAATATCAATTTTTACAAAGTATCTAGTCTTTCGGCAACAATTTTGAAACTTCAAAAATTTGGGTATTGATCTTATGCTACCACCATAGATGCTAAGGCAATTCCACACACACAAATAAAATATAATAAACCAACTATTTTAGTTGTAGGAAATGAAGGAGATGGAGTTTCAAAAAGTGTTTTGTCAGTCTGCGATCAAAGTGTTTATATCAAACAATACGGAAGCATACAATCTTTAAATGTTTCGGTTGCAACTGGTATTATCCTTTTTGATTATATCAGTAAATTAAATGAGGACTAAGTTCCAGATCAAAAATCTTGATTCAGAAGTTATTGAGTTTTTAAACTTGGATGAAAGCAAGAAACACATCACAAATAATCAGATTATTCAATCATTTATAAAGCAATACCAGCAAATTTTATTCGCTGTATGTCATAAAATCCAAAATGTATATTTTGATCATGTATTTAGTTTTGATGAGATATTAAATGCAGCATATTATGAACTATTGCAGATGTTAAAAACAAAACGCAATCAGCAGGACATCCCTTTTGCTAACTATTTTTGAAGTATGCTAAAGTATCGCATTATCAATTTTTTTAATGCTCATTATGGAAGTCAAAGTCGTTTTGAAAACAAGATCGGTAGACACAATATAAATTTCAATCGTTTGCAAAACAAACTTTCATGATATAAAAACTTTCAAGAAAGAAACAATAAAAACGAAGCATATGTAAAATTAATTTCAATTATGCATCTGTTAAATGAACAAGAAAGAAATTATTTGCAAAACTTATTAAATAATAATAAAATGCATTATACAAATTCAAAACAAAAAGAAATTACAACAAACATCCGAGCAAAAATTACTGATTTCTTCTAAAAAAATAGTCCAATAATTATGGGCTATTTTTTAAAATTTGGTAGAATATATTACAAAAGGAAATTATGTCAGATCAAAGCAATAAACCATCTTATTATGTTACAGAACCAAGACAAAATGAATTTAAAAATAAATTAATTTCTTATATGCAAACTGATGCAATGTCGCGTTACGAAGAACCTGTTGCAAGTTTGCTTCGTAAAAATATTAGTAATAATTTTGAAGTATCTAGAGATAAATTTGGTTCAATTATTTTTTATAAAAAAGCAAGTAGCCCTAATGCTCCAAAAGTAATGATTGCTGCTCATATGGACGAAGTAGGATATTTAGTTCGTGATTTTACCAAAACTGGACAACTTCTTTTAACTCCAGTAGGCGGAATTTGAGCCTCTGTTGTTATTGGAACTAAAGCAAAATTAATCACTTCATCAAAACAAGAGTATATAGGTGTTTTCGGGCATACCAGCATCCATATTATGGAAGCATCAAAAATTTCACAAGCTCTTACAAATAATGATTTATATGCAGATTTTGGTTTTTATTCAAAAGAACAAGCAATTGCTGCAGGAGTTCAAATAGGGGATAGAGTTTATTTATCAGGTGAAACAATTTTGTTCAATGATACAAATTTAATTGGTGGAAAAGCAATGGATAATCGTGCAGGTGTAGCAGTTTTAGATGAAATTGCCTCACAGATAGCCAATTGTGATTTAGATGTAAATTTATATTTAGTAGGAACTGTACAAGAAGAAGTTGGAACCCGTGGTGCTCGAACATCAGTTTCAATTATTAACCCAGATATTGCAATTGCTCTTGATACTACATCTTCACATGATACATATGCAACTATACCAGGTAGCACCAAATTAAATGCAGGTGCTGCAATCCGTGTAAAAGATGGTGGAACTTTGATGGACCCAAAACTAATTGATGCATTTATAAAAATATCAAATAAATATCAAATTCCTACTTATAAATTTGTTGCTGCTGGTGGAGGAACTGACGCTAAGGAATTACAATTTGCTCCAGGTGGGGCATCTGTGTTAACAATTTCACTACCACAAAGATACTTACATAGTCCCATCGGGGTTTGTGCAATTTCTGATTTATTAGCTGCTAGTGATTTGATAGTTAATTTTCTTAAGGATTTTAATGATTCAGAATATCAAAAAATTAAGTATAATTAATTATTAAGGAGTAACAATGGTTGAAATGTCAACAGGAGCATTTGTTGGTATGATGATAGGTGTTATCATTTTTGTTATTTTTGCCGCTGCAGTTGTAACATTTATTGTTGCAAAAAAAATGTTTCAAAAACAACTTAAAGAAAATCCACCTATTACAGAAAAACAAATTCGAATAATGTTTAAACAAATGGGACGCACTGCTAGTGAATCACAAATTAGACAAATTATGCGTTCTATGCAATCTGATAAATAATCTCTAAGGAGTTACATGAGTTTTTGGTTTAAGGTTCGTAAATTCCTTAAGTCTTTAAAATTAGTCCAGTTATTTATAAAATTTTTAAACTGACGCAGAAATATTTCGCAATTAAAATATCTTTTAATTGTTTATTTTTTTGTAGTTTTGATTTTTAGTTTACTGCTTTGAAGTCCAATTACTCAAAAGACATATAATCATAACTGAACTTCATTTGATAATTATATCAATGCTTTATTTACAACAGCGAGTGCTTTTTCAGATACCGGATTAGTTGTCTATGATACTTTTTCACATTGAAATTATTTTGGTCAAGCGATTATTGCTATTTTAATTTTACTTGGTGGAATCGGGATATTTGCCTTAAAATTCTTTATTTTCAATTATTTATTAGGTAGACAAATCACATCAATTGGAAATGTGCAACTGCTCCAGCATGAACGCGGTAGTTCGGATGTTAATGTAACTATAAAATTAATTATATCTTCTTTGAAATTTTTATTAATTGTCATACTTATTTCAAGTATTTTAATGTCGATTTATTTTTATTACACTCCACCACAACAAACATTAGGAATTAAATCATATTTACAAACACAAGGCGAATATATAAATCCTTATAAAAACTGAGCACACTCATTTAGATTTGGTTTCTTTCACACTATTTCAGCTATCAATAATGCTGGTTTTGACATTATTTCTGGTAATTCAATCATGCCTTATTATCTTAATTTTGGATTACAAATATGATTTATCATCCTTTTTGTGATAGGTGGCTTAGGTTATCCAACAATATATGATATCCATCGCTATTTAAAACATAAAATCCGTAGATACCAAGGAAAACATCGCTTTAGTTTATTTACCAAAGTTTCAATTATTTCCTATATTTTAGTATTTTTAGTAGGTTTTATTTTAACAATTTCCTTTGAAGCAACATCTAAATCACAAAATACTATCTGAAATAAAGTTTATATCCCAGGAGCATATTATCAAGAATACAATACTTGATTATCTGCAATTAATAATAACCAAAAATTTTCACATCTTTTAAATATCACAAATTCAAATAATCTTAGTGATTCGGAATTAAAAATATACAATTTATTAAACACAAGTAAGGATAATCTTGAAAATTTAAAACATTATATTAATCAAGGTTATATGTACGGAAACAATTTTGATAAAACTTTTGCGATAATATTCACAACTTTTTCAACACGTTCTGCTGGTTTTTCAAGTGTGAATTTACGAGATTTTAGTGCAAGTTCAATTTTAATATGAACAGCTATGATGTTTATTGGTGCTGCACCATCATCAACAGGTGGTGGAATACGAACAACTACTTTTGCTGTCTTGCTAATGACTACCATCTCTGTTTTAATGGGTCGCAAACGGGTAAGAATGTTTAAACGTGCTATTGAACAAAAAACCGTCTTTATGGCTACACAAACTTTTATTTTAGCTTTTGTCTTAGTCTTTTTTGTCACTTTAATCACATTTACTTCCTTTGATGTTTCAGGTGGACACATCAGTACATCAAATATGATGCAAACTGGTTCAAATTTATCAAAACCTTATTATGATCCAATGCATATCATTTTTGAAGTTTCTAGTGCTTTCGGAACTACCGGATTAAGCACTGGAATAACTAAAGATCTCAATGTTGCTTCAAAACTTGCATTAATATTAACAATGTTTATCGGTCAATTCGGTGTTTCATCAACCTTGTTGGTATGAAAACGTAAGAAATCAAAAGATCGCAGTTATGAATACATCGATGCTGATCTAGCAATCGGTTAGGAGAAAATATGAAATTTAAACAAAGCGATGACATCGCTGTTATCGGGTTAGGTCGCTTCGGACAGGCCGTTGTTGAAGAGTTAATTAAATTAGGCAAGCAAATTACAATTATCGATACCGACTCAGAACGGTTAAAACTTTATGAAGATGATGCACAAAGGCTTATAGTAGGTGATGCTGCGGAAACAAAATTGCTAAAAGCAATTGGTGTAGAAAAAATCGGAACAATCGTTGTTGCTGTCCCTGATAATATCGAAATCATTGCAGCCTTATTAGAATTAAAAGTTAAAAACATTATCGCTCGCGCTGTAAGTCGTCGTCACGCAAGGGTGCTAAGACAAATTGGTGTTAGTGCAATTTTGCGGCCTGAACAAGAAGCCGGAATCCGTGCTGCATTAATTGCATCAAATGAAAAATTTATTTTATATAGCAAGAATCTACAAGAACTCGGTGATGGTTTTGTGTTAGGAAACTCTGTAATTAAAAACAAAAGTATTTGTAATATACCAATTCGTGATCTAAATTTAAACAAATGAGAAATAACAATCGTGTTAATTAAAACCCAACAAAAGAAAATTAGACCAACTGCTGATACTGTCTTACATGAAAATGATACAGTTACTGTTATCGGTGAAATAGAAAATGTTACTGCTGCCTTTGAATGATTTAATAACCAAAACTAAAATTATTTTCCACATTGATAAAATGTGGAAAATTTTTTCACAAATTTTTTAACACCTATTTTTAAATATACATAAAAATAGGTGTTTTCTTTTGTTTTAGTCAAAACAAAATTGATTAAGAAACTAAAAAGATAAAAAATATTAAAATTTTATTTATAAGTGGTGGTAAATAGTGGTAGAATTTTATTAGATAGTGGGAGGACGTGGTAATGGTTGGACAACATACAAGAAACCTAGATGACAAAAACCGTGTTATCTTACCTCCAGTCTTTCAAGAACAGTTGGGTAATCAATTTATGGTTAGCATCGGTTTTGATGGTAATGCCGAACTACGCAGTATTGAAGAATTTGATAAATACCGTCAAAATATTGAATCAAAAAGCTTCTTTAATAAGGATGTGAGAAAGGTAACTAGATTTATTCTTGGTAATTCCTTTTTAGCCACACTAGATTCAGTGGGTCGTTTTAGCATCCCGAAAAAAATTACTACTGATCTTGCTATCAAAAAAGAAATAACATTTGTGGGTATGGGTTCGCTTGTTGAAATTTGAGCTAAGGAAAAATTTGATGCAGAAAATGCTGAAATATCACTTTCAGATATGTCGGCATTAGCAGAAAAAATTTCGCTGCTATAATGACAAACTTACATTATTCTGTACTCCTTAATGAAAGCATCGAATCCTTGCACATAGATAAAAATGGAATATATATCGATTTAACCCTTGGAATGGGTGGTCACTCAGAAGCGATATTAAAGCAACTTGAAAACGGACACTTGTATGCTTTTGATAAAGATGACTATGCTATTAAGATAGCATCTGAACGTCTTAAAAAAGTATCGAATAACTTCACGATAATCAAAAGTGATTTCAAAGATATAAAATCAAGATTATCGGATTTAGGTGTTTATTCAGTTGATGGAATTATTGCTGATTTAGGTGTTTCATCTCCACAAATCGATCAAGGTCACCGTGGATTTAGCTACAACAAAGATGCAATTTTAGATATGCGTATGAATCAAGATCAACAATTAACTGCTTATAAGGTAGTTAACGAATATAGTGAAAGTGATTTAGTACGGTTGCTATATAAATACGCTGATGTAAAACTTGCTAGTCGGGTTGCGAAAGCCATTATAGCATCGCGTCCTATTGAAACAACACTAAAATTAGTTGATGTGATAAAAAGAGCATATCCTGCTGCATTATTACGTGCTAAAAATCCTGCAAAACCTGTATTTCAAGCAATTCGCATCGAAGTAAACGATGAAATCAACTCTTTAAAAACAATGCTAAAAGATGCCATTAATTTGTTAAAAATCAATGCTTCCTTAGTAATTATCACCTTTCATTCAATTGAAGATAAGGTAGTAAAAGAGCATTTTAATCAACTTTGTAAGTCAAAACTACCAAGCAAATTACCGATTCAAGAACCAAAAGCATTTATTCAAAAACAAATTTTGCCTACTCAAGCAGAAATTCAAATTAATCGACGCTCAAAAAGTGCAAAATTACGTAAATTAACTAAATTAATATAGAAGGAGTTAAAATGAAAATATTTTTAAATTTCAATATTCATCAAAATCATTTTTACTTTTCTTCTATTAAAAATTCAAATAACAACTTTAGCAAAATCGCCGAAGATGTTAAAATCTATTATCAAAAATCCATAATTATTTTAGATTTTATTAAAGATAAAATCAACACTTATACCAAAAAATACAAAAAAGATGATATTTTTATTAATATCAATTTAAAAGATGACTTATTTTTAGAAACTAAATACATCCTTAGTCAAAAGCAAGTTAATACAGATGTTTTAAATGAAAAACCTGAGCAAATTGAAGATTTTATTCATTTGAATACCTTTAACTACCAATATCAAACTTTTTATAATGGTGTTTATAAATACTATGATACTTTTCCAAAAGACAAAGATTATCAAAGTTTGCATCAATTTCAAAGTCAATTATTTCTTAATACAAATAATTTACAATTAAATTCCTTTCTTGTAAAGACATATAAATACTTGACAAATTTAAATAAAAAAAATATTACATACACACTTGCGACCTTTCAACAAATTCTTGCAAGCTCACTTAATCAAGAAAATAACAACCTTTTAGTTAACATATGTGATAGTAATATTTATGTAAGTTTTGTAAAAAATGGCTATATTCTCAATACTATTAACATCGCAATGGGTACAGATGTTATAGTAAATAAGTTTTTAGATCAAAATTTAAGTAAAAAAGTTATTTTTGCAAGAATCAATGAAATTTTATCTTGTGATTCTGGTCAAATTCTCGATGAAATCAACAATGATATATATTCACTTTTGATAAACTTTGTAAATATATTATGTTCAAAAATCAACCAAATTTTAAAATATAATAACAAAGAATTAAAAGTTTGAATTAATAGCAGCAATGACTTATTAACAGACTTTATAACTAAAAAACTTACAGAGCAAATAAACATTGATTCAAAACTACTGAAAGGTTTTTATCAATTAAATTCCATTACCCAAGGTGGTTTTAACTTGATACATAAACTTGATCCAATTATTAAACAGTCAATTATTTTTGCTAATTCATTTAACTATGATGATAGCGGACACTTACAAACCGTTACACGTGAAATTGATTTAACATATATCAAAAATAAAAGTTTTTGACAAAGAATCTTTGCTTTTAAACATTAATGAAAAGTATTAAAATTTTAGATATATGTGGTAGTTTTTGTGAAAACCCAATTTCTTTTCAGCAAAATGATGAAATTGAATATATTGCAATTTTTGCAAATAAACAAGAATTTAGTAAAAGTTCTTGTGAAAGCAAAATACTAATAAAAGAGAATCTAAAAGATAATATTGATGACTTTAGCAGTCATATTGATGCATTAATGTTAAAAAATATACTAGCAGATGCTGAAATTGTGTTAATCAGCAGTTATATAGACAATGTGGGAACTTGGTTAACTCCTGCAATAACAAAATTAGCAAAAATGCTAAACAAATTAGTTGTTTCAGTTATCAAAATACCTTTACAAAATTCATATTTACCTAATATAAAGCAATATTTAGATAAAATCATTGAATGTTCTGATGCATACACTTTTGTATCAACGCAAAAAATACATCATATGTATCCAGACTTTCCAGATCAAGAAATTAATAAAATCGCAAACTTACAATTAAGTTATTTAATTAACTTCTTAAATGAAAATGCGAATAATTCAATAAATCTTGCAAATTTAAAGAAGACGTTAGAGAATTCAGGATTAACTTATATTACTGCTGCAAAAGCATCCGGAAGCAATTTAAGTAGTAAAATAATTAAGAAGTTTTCTACATATAATTTAAATGATTCCCAAATCCAAAATGCTGCAAAAGTTTTTGTAAACATTAAAACAGATGTCAACACAAATAAAGAAATTAGCCGAATAATTTCTGAAATTGTTAAATATTTTAATTTATCTAATGATGTACAAATTATAAAAAATATAGTTTATCAACAAAAATCATTTAGTTTTATAGATGTAAATGTATTTATAAGTGGAATAAATCAAAATTTAGTAAATCGAAATAATTCTCTTGATAATAATATAAAAAATTTACATATAAATGATGTTGAATCTACTGATGCAAAATATTCGCAAGGATTGAAGCAAATAAACTCAGAAAACACAAAAATTATTTCGAATCAAAAAAACTATAATTCAATGTATGATTCATGATTCTCGAAGTCTTAGAAGATAATTATTAATCAGAATTATAGATTGCAAACTAGTAATATTTACTAGTTTTTTTATATAAATAAGCATAATAATATTTATTATATAAAAATAATTAATTATTTAAATTTTTAGTTAAATTGAATTAAAAACAACTAAAAAAAATAAGTAAATTTTGACTAAATTCATATATTCTATTTTATATTATGGTAAATGTTGTAAAATTAATAATATATGAAAAAAAGAACCTGAATTATTATTTTTTATACCATTATAACCTTTGGATTCATTTGATTAAAATGAAAAAATAAAAGTAAAAATCATCAAAAAAATACTATTTACCAAGAAAACAATTTACCATTTAAAATTCAAACATTAATTAATGCATTAAAACAAGAAAATATTATCAAAATAACCAATACACACTACAGAGTTAATATCACTTTAAAAGATACTAAAATAATTGATATACAGTCAATAAAGGCTTTAAAAGGTGTTCGTGGGTTGTTTTTAAAATCTAATTCTATTTCTATCACTTTTGAACAATATACAGCAGCAGTAGCAGATGCTTTAGCAAAATATATCAAGTAGGTACTTATGCAAGAAAACAAATACCAAGTAATTTTAGATAATTTGCTCGATATCTCACAAAATGATGCATCAATTTTTACTAAACTTAGTGAAAATAATTGTGTAGATATTTATAATCTTTTACGTCTTAAAGATTTTAAAGAAGTTTTAAATAAGGAAAAATTTGAGATCAGTTTATTAGATGGAAACTTGATCGATTTTATCGATCAAGTTAAAAATACTTACGATTTTAATTCCTTAAAATCTCTTTTAGAATCAAAAGCAAACAAATATATAAGAACATCTAAGGTAGATTTTAAGGTTAATTTTGAATATGAACAAAAAAATGTGATTAATTTTTTAGAACATATACAACAAAAAGCGATTCGCAAATGAAAAATTTTAGATAATAAAGTAACATCCATTTTGGATGAAACCAATACATGACCGTTACACATCGGATTTTTGTTTGTTTCACTGCGCAAAGATGACAAAGTTATTTATGCGCCAATGTTTTTTAAAGAAGTTCAAATTAAATTTAAAAATACTATTCCTTATTTATTTTCAGATGGAGATATTAAAGTTAATGAAAAACTCATTTTCTTTTTAAACAACTCAGGATTTAACCTTAACATCGATTCTAACTTTGAGAACTTTGAAATTAATGCAATTTTTGAAAAACTAAAAACCGATTGAAACAATTTATTTACCTTACCTAATGATTTATATGATAAATTTACTCCACTTCGCAGTGATTTGATTATTAATGAAAACTTAATGTTTCATAAGGGTATGTTATTAGGGATTTTTCAACCTTGAGGTGGATATTCACGCAATCGGATGAAAGAAATTATTAATAACGATGAAATTAATGATATTTTTAAGGTTGAATTTGATAAAAACAAATATAAAAACAAAGTGATACAACTTCTTAAAAATGAAAATATTTCATTATTTAATGTTGCTAAATCCAATCTTTCACAAGATAAAGCAGTTTTATCTGCATTACAGCAAAATACCATTATCTGAGGGCCTCCTGGAACTGGAAAATCACAGACAATCGTTAATTTAATAACAAATATTTTAATTTATGGTAAAAAAGTTATTGTTGCTTCACAAAAGAAAGCTGCCTTAGATGTTATTAATGAACGTCTTGGAATTTTAAGTAAATTTTGTTTATTTTTACTTAATTATAAAGATGTTAAAAAGAAAAAGTTTTATCAACCTATTCAAGAATACCTTGATATGCTGGAAAATTTTGATTCAAAGCAACAACTACAAAAATATCCAGTAATAAGCCAACAAGAAAGCAGACATATTGTTAATGTAAATAATATCCTGAATCAAGATGGGATAAACCAACTATTTCAAGCATATTACTATTTATACAAATACAAAATGGATGCCGATTTAGAAAATGATCCACAGTTTATTAATGATTTACCAAAAGATATTATTTACCCTTCATCAACCTTACAAGAAGGAAAAGTTGCAAAAAGCATTTTAAAAGAAAATAATAGTTATTTCTTATTTTTTATGAAAAAATATTGAAAGATTCGCGATGTTGCTAAGCAGATCGAAAACAAATTAAGCAACTTTTCAGGAAGTTTATACCGATTAATAAACAATTTTCATTCTATTAAAAATGTTAGTAACTCGGTAAAATACCTAAATCGCATTATCAAAGAATCTAAAAATATCAATTTCGATCAGCAAACATTAAGTGCTGAGATAGTTAAAAACATTACCTTAGAGCGCTATGTAAAGCAAATCAAAGAATTTAACCCACAATTGCAACGATTATATCGTGAATTTTCACAAAGTGTTCGCATCCAAAATCTTGAACCATATCGTTTTGTTAAAAAATATGCTGAAATGATTAAATTAATCTTCCCTGTAATTGTAGCAACACCAGATACAGATTTATCTGCTTGAAATAAAGAAGAATTTGATTATGCAATCTTAGATGAATCTAGTCAAATATTCATTGAAAAAGGTTTACCGATTTTATATTTAGCTAAAACTAAGATATTAGCCGGAGATAAACAACAAATGCGTCCAAGCAACTGATTTGGTTCACGAAATACTGATGATACCATTTTTGGTAAAGTAGATTCACTACTTGATTATGCTTTATCACTAGGAGTGTATCAAATTATTTTAGATAAAAATTATCGTGCTAAAAATGCTGCATTAATGACTTTTTCATCTAAGTACTTTTATCAATCAACCCTCGATGTAGTTGATAATGCATCTGCTAGTGATGAAAATTCAGTTGAAGTATATCAAGTTGATGGAAACTGAGAAGATAATCACAACAAAGTTGAAGCACAAAAAGCATTACAGTTACTTAATTTAAATTTAGATAAATATAATAAAATCATTTTATTAGCATTCAACTCACGACAAAGTGATTATTTAACTAACCTAATTTATTCTTACCATCCAAATTTAGAAGCAGCAATTAATCAAAAAAAACTATTAATCCGCAACATCGAAAATATCCAAGGAGATGAAGCAGACTTAGTAATTGCTACTATTTCATATGATAAATCCACTAAGTTAAATTCTACATATGTTTCACGAAGTGGTGGTTCAAATGCTTTGAATGTTGCTATATCGCGTGCTAAAGAGAAAATGATAGTGATCAAAACTATTAAAGCAGATGATATACAAATTCTGCCAAATTCATCGGATGATTTAATTATTTTTAAAAAATGATTACAGTTTTTAGAAAGGGATGCTGATTCAAAAAGAGAGCTTCTAAAAGAAACATTTGCATCTAAAAAACTTGATTCATCGGTAGAAAACCAAAGTAAAGTAACTTGATTTAAAGAACTTGTGAAGACTGAATTTGAAGATATTATTAAAGGTAAACACAATTATGAATTATTTACCAAATATAACATCGGATCTTTAGACATCGATTTAGTTATTACTAAGAATGAAAAACCTTATAAATGTGTGCTTTTTGACACTTTTGAATACGGAGAAAATGCTATAAATGGATATTTAGCCATCCGCGATAAATATCGCTTCTTAAAGGCTAAAAAATACGATGTTATTGTAATTAATCCAATCAATTGAATTACTATGCAAAATCAAATTAGTTTATGATTTGATTTTGATGAAGTAGTTTCAGAAAACCAACCAACCAATACCTACATTTTAAATAAAACTAATATTTTTGTTGCTACTGATGCTGATATTAAACTTACAAGTTCGCAAAATACCTTGCAGCAAGAGCAAGATACAGAAGTTAAAAAGGTTACACAACAAATTAATTATCATTCAATTGAAGAAGATAAAAATAAGGCAATGATTCTTACATCACTTATCCAAAATGATGATCATTTAGATGCAGAATTACATAAAATTTTTAGTCAGAGTATCCAAACTAATGAAGATATTAAGGAAGAAACAGGAAATCAAACCCTTGATGTCAAAACCGAAGATATTTCAATCCCAGATGATTTAGATGCATCAGTTGCTGTGATTGGTAAAGATGAAGAAGTTGCAGCACCGGTATATTTAAACGTTAATAAGGATATTGAATTTACCGAAAATGAAAGTGATTATTGAGATTCAATCGGGATAAAAGTTGATAAAAAATCAACTTTTGATGATTTAACAACAGATTATTTATATGAAGATCCAAAAGATTGAATTATGAGTAATACTGATGAAATATCTGATGAGCAAACTAAAACTGTGGTAAATGATGACTTTTTAAAAAGTGTGGATGAATTTACCAAAACTGTTGAAATGAAAATAGAACGAAAGGATAAATAATGAACCTTTCTGATGTTTTATCAATACTTTCAAAAAATATTAAACGAAAAATTATTTTGCACTTATTTACCTGTCACGAACAAGAATGCGATGTTTTAACACTTGCTCAAACCTTAAAAAGCAAACAAGCCAATATTTCAAAACACCTTAGCGATCTAAAGAAAAAAAACATCATTGATGCTAACAAAAAAGGTTTATTTACTTATTACTTTTTAAATAAAAAATTTAAAAAGAAATATTTCGATCTTCTTAACATTACACATACATTAAATACTGAAAATGTTGATTGCAAATGCATTAACGATGGACACATCAAATAATGAATCATAAAATTTCTTTATTTTCTATCACCTATGGAACCAGAATTTTATTTCTGGTTACTATTTTGCTAGGTGTTTCTAGCATCATTTTAGAAACATATATGCCTTTATTTGTTAAAGACATCACTGATACAGTTTCTGATGCATTCAAAAACTATGATGATAAATATCACATTGTGCTTAAAAATGCTGCATTATTAGTCTCTTTTGGTATCTTAATCGGTGGTTTCACGATGCTTAGTGCTTATTTAAATGTTATTGCTCGGTATCGTTTTGCAAAGAATTTACGTTTAAAACTTTTTTCCAAAATACAAACTTTTTCTTTTGAAGATATGGATAAATTCTCAACTGGAGTAATTGTAAACCGACTTAATACCGATATTGATAACATTGTAAAGTTGTATGGTATTATGGGCCGACCGTTATTTAGACTACCAATTATGTTTATCAGTTCTTTGGTTTTTGCTATTACACAATCAGGTGTGCTATCAATTATTTTTGCAGTCAGTTTACCATTATTATTTGGATTCTTTTTAATTATGTGAAAATACGGTATCCCAATTTTTTATAAAACATTTAAAAAATCTGATCAATATAATACAAAGTTGCAAGAAAACCTTAATTCTATGAGGCTGATTAAATCATATGTAACAGAAAACCAAGAAGCACAAAACCACGATGCTGTAAACAATCAAATGCGAGATATTAACATCAAAGGTGAAAAGGTTTTTACTTGATATCATATTGTGATTATGAATACCATTTTTATGTCAGTGATTGCTTTAGTTGTTATTGGAGTAAATCAAGTGCTTGCACAAAAAATAAAAATCGGTACTATTACAGCTTTTTCAACTTACATTTGAATGATAACTGGTTCTTTTTTAGGGATTTTAAACATCTCAGGTGAACTGTTTCGCTCCATACCAAGTGCTAAAAGATATAATGAGTTAATTCAGCATCAAGTTTCGATTATTGAAAAAGAAACTTGCATTAATAAAGAAATTTTAGGTGAAATTGAATTTAAAAATGTGTACTTAAAATATCATGGTAACTCTTTCAACTCATTAGAAAACATTAATTTAAAAATTAAGGTAGGTCAAAGCATCGGGATAATTGGTGCTACATCATCAGGAAAAAGTAGCTTGCTTTCTCTGATACCAAGATTTTATGACACAACCGATGGATGTGTTTTAATAGATGGAATTGATGTAAAAGATTATTCTTTTGCTTCGCTTCGCTCTGGTATTTCAGCAGTTTTTCAAGATACATCACTTTTTTCAGGAAGCATTCGTGATAACATCAAATGAGGTAATCCTGATGCCAGCGATGAGCAAATTATCGATGTGCTAAAACAAGTTTGCATCTGAGATTTTGTAGCAAACCAAAAAGAACAATTGGATTATCAAATTTTACAGGGTGGTAAAAATTTATCAGGTGGACAAAAGCAAAGGTTATATTTAGCAAGAGCATTGATTAAAAATCCTAAAATACTACTTTTAGATGACGCAACATCAGCATTAGATGCTAAAACTGAAAAAAGTATTTTATCAGTTTTAAATAACATTAAAACTACCAAAATCATTGTTTCACAAAAAATTGCTTCACTTGCTATTTGTGATCAAATTGTTGTGATTGAAAATGGAATGATAACAAATGTAGGTACTCACAATGAACTTATAAAAACTAATTCATATTATCAGAAACTAAATATGTTGCAAGGTGCTTTAGGAGGTCTTGATGCGAAATAATTTTCATACCTCTTTTGCTAAGCAAGTTCCAAAACTAACAAATAAACAAAAAATTTCTACCTTTAAAAATATTTTAAAACTACTATGAAAAGATAATAAAATAACTTTAATTATTTCACTATTTTTAATCATTATTGGTTCAGGTGGTCTGCTATATAATCAAGTTTTTATCGGAAAAATTATTATTGATGGATTTTTGCATAATTTTTCTGCTAATGCACAAAATTATGCAAAAACATTTAACTATAAATGGTTTTATATTGTTGTTGCTTTATCAGCTGTATGATTTTTTATAACAGTTTTCGCTGGTTTTATCTGAAAAAGATTATTAATTAAAGTTTCGAATCATACATTAACTAAGTTACGTAGCAACTTATATAAGCATATTCAAAGTCTACCCATTGCATTCTTTGATGCTAATTCTAAAGGCGACTTAATGGCTCGCTTTACATCCGATATTGATACATTAAGGGATTTTTTATCTAACTCGCTTCCTAAGGTTATTGATACATTTATCACTTTAAGTGTTTCAGTAGTAGTTATGTTTTCGCTGAATTGAAAACTTGCCTTAATTATGCTTGCAGTGATGTTACTGATTTTAATGTTTTCATATTTTATCGGGATGCAATCTAAAAAAGGATTTATCAAGCGTCAAAGAAGCAATGGTGCTTTATCAGGATTTACTGAAGAAGTAGTATCAAATTTAAAGACATTAAAAATCTTTGGTCAAGAGCAAAATGTTTTAAATGATTATCAAAAATATTCAAATTCTTTATACCAAGACGAACTAAAAGCCCGTGGTTATGCTGATTTGTTGTTTCCGTTTGCAATGTGAGCAGGCAACTTAGGATATATTATTGTAGCTATTTTCGGAGCAATTTTATTGATCAACGGACAAAGCGAAGGTTTTGGATTAAGCGTCGGGGTATTAATTGCATTTACACAGTTTGCTAAAAGTTTTTCTAGCCCTGTTTCTTCTATTTTAGAAATAGCCAATTCGATAATCATCGCATTAGCAGGTGGTAAACGTGTGTTTGATATTCTTAAGCAATCCCCAGAACTCAATCACGGTAACATCCAAGCTGTTAAAGTTGTTTTAAAAAACAACCAATACATCGAATCTGAATCAGATGCAGCATTTTGAGCATATAAATTTACTGATGCATATGGATATTTAACAGGTTATCAAAAAGTTCAAGGAGAGATTGTTTTTGATAATGTGTCTTTTGGATATGATCAAAATATTGCTATAAAAAACATCTCATTTAAAGCAAAAGCAGGAAGTAAAATCGCACTAGTTGGGCCAACTGGCGCTGGTAAAACCACCATCACTTCCTTATTAATACGCTTTTATGAGCAAAATAGCGGGGATATTTATATCGACGGGATTAATATCAAAGAGATTGATAAAAACTCACTACGCAAGGTGATAGGTATGATTTTACAGGATGCATCATTATTTTCTGACACAGTAACCAACAACATAACTTACGGATTCGATACAATTGACCATCAGCAGTTACATAAATCCATTCTTGTCTCAAATTTAACAGAGCATATAGATAAATTAGATGCTAAAGAACACACCTATCTCAAAGATCGTGGCAGCAAACTTTCGCAAGGACAAAAACAACTTATTAGAATTGCAAGGGTTACTTATAAAAATCCACCTATTTTAATCTTTGATGAAGCAACATCGAATATAGATACCTTAACTGAATATCAAATACAAACATCGATGGATAAATTATTGCAAAATCGAACTACTTTTATTATCGCGCATCGATTAAGCACCATTAAAAATGCTGATCTGATATTAGTAATTAATAATGGACAAATTATCGAGCAAGGCAGTCATCAGCAACTGCTACAAAATCAAGGTAAATACTTTCAGTTATGAAATAATTCACAAAAACAAAATATCTAACACTGCTTTGCAGTGTTTTTGAATCAAAAAAAACATCGCAGATGCGATGTTTTTAAAAATTATTGATTTGATTTTTTCTTCTTGTTTTTAAATCAAGTATATCCAAAGGTTGCTATACCGAGAACAAATGCTAATACAGCGATTACAATACCAGCAATTGCTCCACCAGTTGGTCCAGTAGATTTTTCAACAGTTTTTGATGTTTGTGCATTTTTATTATCTTGTGGATTTTGGTCTTTTGGTTTGTTTTCAGAAGTAGGTGGAGTGGTTGTTGATCCACTATTGCCTCCTTCTTGTGGTTTTGAACCATCAGTATTTGATGGGTTATTAGTGCTTCCGCCTTGCTCTGGTTTTTGAGTATCATTATCACCATTTTCTGGTGTATCTGGCTGAGCAGGTAAGGTTGGTTTTGGACTTAATAGTTGTAATACCTTTGATTTAAAGTTTGCTAATTCATTTTCGGTTTTAGCTTCCTTAACTTCTTGCTCTAAGTCTGCTTTCAGTTTTTCGTTTGTTAGTTTATCTAATAAACGTTTGATGCTATTAGATAAAACTTCTTTATTTTTCTTGCTTTGTTGCACTTTATCATTAATTGCATTAATGATTTTAGCTAATGCAGCAGTATCTTTTGCTTTTGCAAGTTGATCTTTAAATTCTTGTTGAACTTCTGAATCTAGGCCTTCGGTCAATGTGACAGCTTGTTTTTTAGCAGTTTCAAGTTTAGTTGGTGAAATTGCTAACATACTTTGTGCATCTTGAATTTGTTTTACATATTTTTGGATATCTGATGCAGTTAACATCGATGGATCATGATTGATTGTTTTAATTTGATTGATTGTATCAAGATATGCTTGATATGAATCATCAGTATAGATTTCATCAGTATTAGCAAGTGGTGTTAATAAATTATCCAATGAAGCAACTAATTCATCTTTTTGAGTTTGTGCATCTTCATTAGCACGATTCATCCGATCTAAAGCTTTTTGTAAATCCTCTAACTTAGCATCTTTGTTGTTTAAAGTTGCTTGTCATTGATCGATTTGTTTTTGTAATTGTTGTGATTGTTGTGGGAATTTTAGAGCATTTTCAGCAATAAATGCTTTTGCTTTAGTAATTGCATCTGCTAGGTTTGTATATGTAGTTCCTAAATCATTTGGTTTTAAACTATCAATTGATTGTTTTACTAATTGGTTAACTTGATAGTAATCAGCAGGGGTTGCTGTTCCAGATTTAATTTTTGAATCAAGTTGTTTCTTTGCTTGCTCTAATTTTGCAAAAGTTAGTGGATCATAGTGACTTGCATCTAATGAATCGATTTTAGTTAAATTATAATCAGAAACTTGTTGATCGAAACTGGTGTATTTTAAAGTAGGTTGCACTTGATCGAATCTATCCTTTAGAGCTTGATAATCAGCTTGTGAATAAAGATTTTGATTCTTTGGATCAATTATTTGTTTTGCACTGGTTAATAACAATTGATATAGTGCATAGTTAGCATCTTGCACATATGAGGTATTAGGAAGTGTAGCATTAATAATATCATTTAATGTTTTAACATTATCTGCTGTTATTTTAAGATCACCTTTTTGTGCATTTTCAATACTTTCTTTGATGTTATTTAAAGTGTTAATTTGTAATTTTGCATTATCTGCAACTAATGCACTAACTTGTTCTTTTAATTTATTTCAACGATCTTGAGCTTCCTTAGTTCAAGCATCAAAGTTTTCTGGTGTCTTATCAACTTGTGTTTTTAATGCTGCTAAGGTTGTTTGCTCGTGGCTATCATCGCTAGAAGTGGTAGGACGCCTTGATGGAGCAAGTTCATAAATAACTGGTTTTTTATCACTTCAATCTATTTGAAAGCCGATGATTTTCTTATTGCTATCTGATTGAGTTAAATCAAAGGTCATATTTGAAAATGCTAATAGTCCAAGTTTTTGTGTTTCTTGTTTTTTAGTATTTTTATCATCAAAGCATCACTGAAATGGTTGCGTTGGTTGCTGATCCATCAGAATATACTAATAAATCCTTACCATCATATGTATTAGGATCAACATAGAATTTTAAGCTTCCATTTTGTGTATCTGGACTTCAGTATGTGTTGTAATTTCCATCTAAGAATTTAACTGGGTAGTTATTTTTATTAGCAGGTAAATAATTAGTTCCATCAAATCTTGGGTCTTTTGGAACATTATCTCAATTATCATTTACTACAATTTCATTGATTTGTACTCCACGAGATAAATTATGATTATTATTATCTAAAAGTATATTAAGACTCTTGGTAAATACTATTTTTACATATCTAACATTCTTGTTAGTTAGTGCAGAAATTTTATCAGCATCAAAATATCTATAATTTGGACGCTGTGGATCTAGTTTTACAATATTTTTAAATTGTGGATATGATAGATTGTTAGTTTGAATATATTGTGGATCTTTAACTTCTGATAACGAAGTAGGATTAGTGCTACTTTCACCTGCTGGTGTACTGTTATAGATTTCATGTCAATCCGAATCAGTATTAGTATTTTTATCAGAAACTAAGATTTTAAAGAATCTTGGATAGTTATAAGTATCTTTATCTACATACATCTTTAATGAATTTAAGGTTACTGTATTTCCTAAATCATAAATGATGTAATCATTTTGAAGTGGATACCCATTATAAATATCATATGTTGATACATTACCATCTATAGCATTACCTGAATAACGAGTATCTTCACCTCAACCGTTAATTGTTTGCACATTTGAACCAATCATTCTTCCGTATGTTTTACTATCTACAACTTTTACATCTAAGCTAGAAAGGGTTGGTTCCTGATTATTTTCACCTGTTGTAGTTGTAGCCTTTTTAATTCTAATGTATCTTGCAAACTTGTTGTTATCATTAAAAGTTCCTGTATATGGATATCATTCGATTCCATTTCTTGATGTTTCTAATGAAACATTATTAGGAATGCTATCTTGTCCGTTTAACTTAATAGTATTAAGTTGATACATTTGCTTTAAGTCTAAGCCAACATATTTATCTGTTGTTAAGTTTACTGGTGTAGTTGATGAAGCACCATCGGAACCAGTTGTTTTACCAACAAATAATCCAAATTCATCCTTATCAACAATTTGTGTAAACAAATTAGTTTTATGACTTGAGTTTTCATCAGTATATAAATATTGATTTCCAGGTCCAAATAAATGGATCGAAACTAATGATAATGGTCCAGAAAATGAAGTATCAGTAGAACGTAATCTGAAAAATTGTGCAAATGCCTTACCACGAATGATTTGGTATCTTTGTGATGGAACTAAGTTACCAAATTTAACTCAAGCACCAGTATCAGATTCAGAACCAGATACATTAGCATCTCAATATTCAATTACACCATTATTTAAATAACTAACTGATGAGTCATTTTTTCCTTGGTCGATAACTACTGATGAAACCTCTGCTGCATTAGCTAATTTAAATTGAATAAATTTATTATTAGTAAAATTATTGATTGAAACACTATTATCAAAAATAGATTTATTTATATTTGAAACATTATCAGTTGTAAAATTTAGTTTATTAGCAGAATCACTTCCGTGGGTTTGGTCATCATGTTGCAAGACTAATGCAGTTGTTCCAGCCCTTGGAGCTGTATCAGTATTAACAACAAATTCATAAATACGGAATCATTTATTTCTACCAGTTCCAGTTTCGGTATCAATCATACGAATGGCACGAACATTTTCTTGGTTTACTGAAATTTTAAAGGTATTTGAAGTTAAAAAACTAGATGTGCTTAAAGTATAAGAGTTATCTGTTGTAGTCGAACCATCAGACGAACTACTTGATTGAGCATTAGGATCCTTAGGTAAATCATTTCATACATCTTTGTTATCTGTATCTAGATGATATTGAATTTTAAATTTAGTGAAATACTCTTCAAAATTATTAGTATTTGTTCCAAATTTAATTTGTAAGTCTTTAACATCGATTGGTTTATCAAATTTAACTCCAAAGTAGTTGTTAGGTAAGATACGATTATTATTTGTTCGATTCGCATCCAATGTATAGACGAATTGTCTTTGGTTATTTAAAGTAAATATTGAACCAGGAATATTTTGTTGAGTATTTGGACTAGTTAAATCGGTAATAATACTCATTCCATTATTTTGTGGGTCTGCAGCAGTTGGAAGTAGTTTTTCTACCTTTGCCAATAGCTGTGGTGTTAATAACGAAGTAAGATTACGGGTAAAGTGTGATCCGATACCAATATCCCTAAATGAAGTTGAATAATAGTTACGACTTTGATATGATAAAAAATAATTTTGCGCTTTTATATAATAATCAACAATTTCTTCATCATCTGGATTAGATTTATTTGCTTCAATATAAGTTAACACAAAGTATTTTTGTGCTTGAAAATAATCCGAAGCAGCTAAAACAAATTCATGAATGGTATCGATAAATTTAGAATGTGATTTGTTTTCTAATAAAATCTGTATTTGTGGAAATAAATAATTTAATTGTGTTAAATAAGTTTGCGCTTCATTTTCATGATAAGTACTAGTTCCATTGCTATTATCACTATTTAAAACATTATAAAAATTTTCTACTGCAGGAGTGATAGCATCACCAGCAAAAAGTGCTTCTGAATAAGTATCTTGAGCAATGTATGCTCCTAGTCTTCTTAAAGCAATTGATTCAGGTGTTTCAAATGCTGTATTATTAGCAATAGCACGAAATGAGGCTTGATATATAAGATCCTTTTCAATTTGTCTACCATCACCTGCTGGTAATATTTTTCAAGTAATGTTAGCCAAATCGAAGAAACCAAATTTTGAAAACTCTGCTTTTTTATTTCCAGTTGATAAAATAAATCCGGTAAATTTACTTGGGTCAACATTAACTGATGTATAAACACCATTATAACCATTTTGAGCATTTGGCCGAATCAATTCCTCAGCAGTTCTTAAATATAATTTATTTGCATCGCGAGCAAAATCATCTGGGTATTCTTTAAAGAAGATCGGTTTAATTTGTTGTCCATCTTGGGTATATTTGTCTACATCGTATTCATTAATGTATTGGTGATCATTAAATTCATCATCTAAAATTAGCGGTTGCACTTCTGATGGAAGCGATGCATAATATGAAATAAATCCTGGTGTTTTAGTAGAAGCACTTTTTTGTAAGCGTGGAGTAATCGCAGATGATCTACCAAAATATCCTTGGAAGATAATATTAGTATCTAAATCAGGATAGGTGCTTTTTAAACTCTTGATTCAAGCAACTAAATCAGTGAATAATTGCACCGTTTTAGGTGATTGCTCACCCATAGACATTAATCCGATTTTACGAACGCCAGCCTTAATTGCTTGTAAGTATTTAGCTTTTAAAAGTGTTAAATTAGCATCATAATTTTCATTGGTAAAATCTGATAAAGCATCTAAGGCAAAAACAAATTTAACATGAGTTTCTTTTGAAACTTTGGCTAATTCTGTAAGTTCATCCAGTTGTGCTTGATTGAGTGGAACCATTCAAGCTTTTTGTGTTTGTTTATCTGTATCTGAATCACCTTCTTTAGTAGTTATTTGATTTTGGTTATTAGCATAAGCTCCAGCTAGTGTTTTATCAGGTTCAAAGATATAAGTATTGATTTTATAGTAGCTTGAAAAGCGCATAATATCAATCATTTCATCTTTAGTCTGATTATGTTCAGCACCATCAAAAACACGGTGTGAGTCCATGAATCCACGGATTTTAACATCAGCATAATCCTTAATAGTAAAGTCTTCTATTTTATATCCATCAAGTTGTTGGAAAATATGTCATAAAGTAGTTGCACCAAAGAAAGCTGCATCTGAATCTTTTGCTAATAATGAAATGTAATTATCTTGTGTTTTAATCACATATGCATCATTTTTTACAAAATTACTTGCTGCAAAATCATCGCTTGAATCTATTTTTGTAATATTGTTATCAACTAAATTATCGTTATCTCCTTGGATACCAACTAGGATGTTGGTTTTTCCACTCACAACACTTCTTGATTCACTTGAAGTAATATGTCTAAAAGCAAGCGCTTCTTGGATACGGTTTTTAGTTGCTGAATCGATTCCGTTTTCATATACTAAGTTAACATCTTGACTAATCAAAGAAGTTTTGTTTTGATACAAAATATTATGAACCATCGGAAAAATAGCATATTCTTGGTGTGAAGAAGCAACTTGTTCACTTTGGTTGCTGGTAGCAGCAGCTACACAAGCAGTTGCTACGGTAGAAGCGCCAAAAAATAATGCTTTAAGTTTAGTTTTCTTCATTATATACTACTTAATTATCCTTTTTCTTAGATTTTTTCTTAAATACAAATACTGATGCTGCAACTAATACTGCTGCTAAGACTAATAACACAACGATTGCTGCAATGGCACCTTTGTTATTTGAAGTTGTAACAACTTTTGGATTTTCATCTTTAGGTTTTTGTGGAGTTGTAGGTTGCTCTGGTTTGCTTTCAGGAGCAGGTTTTTGAGCTTCTTTATCAGCTTGTTCTTGGACGTCAGCAATTTTTTTACGTATTTGCAACAACTGTTCTTTTGTGGTTGCATCTTTTAACTCGTTCTTAAAACTTTCTTTTGATGCAGCATCTTTGATTTGATCAACTTGCTGTGAAACTAAATTTAACAGATAATTGAAACTAAGTTTTTGTGCAATTGTTAATTCTTTTGCTAATAAATCATTATTAGTTGCATTATTAACATCATCTAAAATACTTTGTTTAATATCTGGTGTTAAATCTTTAATTTCCTCAGAAATTGCTTTTGAAGTTTGGTTTGCATCATTTACCTTAACTTTTAGCGCAGCTAAAGCATCTAAGGTAGGTTGTGCTAAGTTATCAAGTTTATCTGTGCTTTGTAAACCATTTACCATCGCATCGTATTGTGCATTTAGTGCTGTAAGTGAGTTAGAATAAGTGTTTTTTAAGGCTTGTGAAGCTAATCCAGCGATTAAAGTATCGATGTCTTGGTTTAATGTGGTTACTTGATTTTGTTTGTCTAATAATGCTGTAAGTTGGCTTGCAACTTTGTCTACATCGGTTTTGGTAAATGCTTTTGCTAAAAGATTTTGAAGAGCAGCTTTTTTAGACTCTTGCAATAATTTTGGTAAATCTTTGTTTACTGCATTTACAGCATCGGTGTATTTACTTCATTCTTGGAATGAATATTCTTCTTGAAGATGTTCGATGATTCGAGTAAGTTCAGATGAGTTATTAGTTGCATCAACACGAGCTAAGTAGTTGGATTTATCATCTAATTTAGCAATTAATGCTTTTGCTAATGTTTTTGCATCATCTAAGTTTGTAGAATTTACAACTAATGCTTTAGCAGTCTCTTTAAGATTGGCTTCATCTTGGTTAATTTGCGCTTGTGATAATAAATCAATTTTAGAACCAGAAACATTAGATGCAATGCGATCTAAAACAGCTTGATATTCACGATATGATGCATCGGTTCAGACATTATTATCATTAGAAATCGGATCTAATAACAATAACTTGTATTTTGCAATTGCTAAATTACGTTCATTAATAACTGATTCAGTAACAGCTTTTAATGAATCTAAGGCTTCTTGCACTTTATCAGCTGTAATATATTGTGAATATACTATATTATCATCATTTTGCACCTCAGTTAACAACTGATTTGATAAAGCAGGGAACTTTAATTGGTATTTATCATTAAATGGATATGAATGAGCATCACGATATGCTTCGTATTCTTTAATTTTTGCACCGACAGTAGATTCTTCTAATGCAGCATATTTAGTATCAAATTGTTCATTTAGTTGTTTGTAATTATCTTCAGTTGTAGAATCACTAGAAGTATTAACTTTTGAACGAATTGATTCCACATGAGTTTTAAGATCATTGAAACTTGGATATTGATATTCGATTGGATTTAATAAATCAAATTTTGCAACATTTAACTGAGCAATTTGCTTGTTAAATGTTGGTAGTTTAACTAATGCTTCTTTAGTTTTCATAAGTTGATTGATCATCGCATTTGTAACTGATGTGGTTAAATTATTTGGATTTGCTAATGCTAATTTAGCTTCATTAACAGCATCTTGATATGGCTGATATGAAGTTTTTGTATATAAAGCAGGATTTACATAACCATTTAATAAATATTGCAGATAAGTAGCTGAGGAAACTTTAGCATATGTTGGAAAAGGAACAGGTATTTTTATAGTATATTTTTCTGCATCCACATTAGCAGTTGCTTTAATGGTTGGAAAGTATAAAGCGTCTACATATTTATCAACATAACGCTGAAGAGCTTGTCTTGTAACTCTTTGGATGTTTTCCTCTGCTTTTGCATCTTTTTGAGTATCTGTCGTATCAGTTGTGGCTGCTGCACGTTTAGCTCTTGTATTTTTTGCTGGTTCAGTAGCTTTATCCATAGAATCAATTAATTGCTTAAGAGCATGTTCAGCGTTTACATATGCATCCTTTGATTCTTTGGTTCGATTATTAGTATCATTTTGAATTTCATAAGATGATTTTAACTTATTAATTGCTGTTTTATCTGCAACTTCCCCAGTAATTACATAAGGGTTAAATTGCACAATTTTTGGTTTTTTACCACTTCATTTAATTTTAAATCCAACTAAGTTTGCACTGTTTATACCCTGTAAATAGGTCTCAGGTTTATATAAAGAAAATGTTACGATGTTGTTAAATAAGGTTCCAAGTCTTTTGTATTCATATTTACCATCTAATATATTATATGTAATTTGATAGACAACAGCATCTGATGGTTGTCCAGTCGAAACTACCATTAAGTTTTTATCTTTTCAGTTGGTATCAGCAACATTGTAATATAACTCACCAGTTTCTTCTTTTGGTTCTCAATAGGTAGTATAATCAGCATCCAGCATTGCAGCAGGTTCATGTTCTACCGAAGCAGCTTGATAATTAGTTCCAGAGAATCTAGGATCAGTTTTTGAATAATATTTTCCACCATTAACTTGGATTTCGTTGATTTCTAATAAGCGATTGACCGGATAATCTTTTTTAATTAATAATTTTACATATCTAGCTTTAGTATCAGTTAAATTATCAACACCTCATCATTTAAATCGTGGATGTTCAGTATCAATAGTTCCACTATTGGTGCGAGCTAAAATATCTTCTAAGTTATTTGGATCATTTCCGATTTCAAATAATGATTTTCATTCGGTATTTTTATCATTTGTTTGAGCTACTAATACTTCTAAGTCTCTTGGATAATTATATGAGTTGTTATTTGCATAGATTTTTAATGATGTTAAATCAATATCAGAACCTAAATCATAAACAACTTCGTTATTTGCTTTTGGAGTTGAGATAAATTTAGTTGATGTATCGAAATCACCATCAAAACCACCATAGTTATTTTCAATGTTAGAAGCTTCTAAATCACTATCTACAATGCGACCAAAACGATCAAAGTCTTTAACTGTTACTGTCATACCACTAAAGTAAATATCTTTTGATGTTGTATCAGTTTTAGTTTCGCCTAAACCAAAATCACTATTATCATATAAGTCTTTTGAGTATTGTAATCGAATGTATCTAACCGGCTTATCAGTTAGTTGTGTGCTATTATATAAATTAAATCAAATTACACCATCAGTTGATGCTTGACTAATAAGGTATTCTGGAAGCGCACTTGCAAATTTGACATCTTTTAAAGTATAAATCTTTTGTAAATCTAATCCGAAACCACTTTTATCTTTTACTTTAACTGATACTGTGTTTCCTTCTTTGGCAAATAATTTAAAGGTATCATTATTATATGATGATAATAATTTATCAGTGTTAACATTATAAGAATGATATATATAAGCAGTTGTTACCGGATTTTCAAGTGGGGTAATAAATAAATGTTTAATATCTCATGATGGTTTTGCTGTAAATCCAGTTGTAGGTTTAATACGGATACCATTATATTTTTTAGTATCAGTAATTTTAATTACATCATCACCTGTAGAATTTTGAATAGTCGATAAAGTGGTAAAAGTATCATTAACATACCCTTGCACGATATATTTATCTAAAAAGTTATCCCCTTGCACAAAGTGGATTGAACTAATCGCACTGTGACGATCAAAGTTTACATCAACATAGTCTCCAGAATAATCTACATTATTGCTATTATTATTATTAGAAACATTATTTGTTCCTGAACCACCAGATGCTGTAACTGATGTAGTAAGTTTAGTAACAGTATCTGAATCTGGATTAACAATATCATTGATTGATTGATCGGAAGTATATTTCATTACTGTAAAAGGATAATAATGCACTCCTTCAACAGCTTCATTAGGTCCATATATTTGTAAACCTGCTAGTTTTAATGGATTATTTCCTTGTTCTGAGTTTGTTGCTCTAGAAACAAGTGAGATATATTGAGTTTTTGCATATCCATATGTTTCATAGTATTCTGCTTTTGCATCTTCAGAACTTTGTGCTTTAATATAACTATTATCATAACCTTTACCAAAATTCTTTCAAGTAGATGTAGCAGAATCATAATATTTAACTTGGATTAGCGGGAAACCTTTGTTAGTATTGTTTATATCTTGTTGGAAAGCAACAGCAGAAACTTCTGATAATTTATCTAATTTAAAGATAATTTGATCTAAATCTTTTGCATTTTCAGTTCCAAAAGTTTCTGTGGTAGAAAAATTGTCATCAGTTAATTTTTCTAATTCAGTTTTAATTGTACTAGTAGGATTTTTCAACTTCGAAGTATCTACCCCACTAAGATAATCGGTTGAATTATTATAAAAATTATAATTTAGTTTTTGTAAATCATTTATATCTGTTTGTGGATTTACTAAGAATTCTAAAAGTCTAAATTCATCATTATTAGTAGTGTTGCTAACATTTTTAATTCTTACCCCAATTACATCATCGATCGGTTTAGTAAGTTTAATCACCTTACGAACTGATGATTGGATGCCAGTTACAGTGGCAACGGATGCATTTTCACCATCAATACTATGTCACGAAGATTCTTTGATTGTTTTTTTTGTTAAATCAATTATATTTGTATTTCGTTCTTCTGTATTTTGTCTTTTCTCTGCAGTATATGTAGTAACATCCAAATCTGATGCATAATCTACATCATCTGCATAGAGTACTTGAATTTTAGCATTATCAAAGTGATCCTTGACATTACTATTTTCATATCCTGCATATCTTAATCAAAGTTCTCTGAATTGAATTGGTTTATCAAATAATGTTCCAAAGTATTTATTTTTCATATCGAGTGGTACTGAACCTGTTTGATTTCCATAAATTAAAACTCTTTGGTTATTTTTTTGTAAAACTCATTTTACATCAGATTTAGAATCTTTGTTTTGTAAGTTTGTGATCACTTCTTGATTTCTCGGAACATCTCCAAGACTCTTGTGTAATTCATGATTTACAACTGGGATAAGTCATTGAATAAATGGCTTAAGAACCTTGTTTCCAGCATTTACTTCAACTGCTACACCATCGTAGTTATACTGATGTGATTCAATAGCACTCTTATATAAATTTACTCCTAATGTGAATGCATTAAGTGCATCATCATATTTATTTGCTTTAATATCAACAGCTGCATCAATTAGATGATTTGCTGCTGTTGATAAATCTTTAAGCATATTTGCTCAAGGTTTAATTTCTGAAAAGAATGCTTTGGTTTTTGTTGCTGTTGAAATTTTTAATAAATCCACTGCATCAGTTAAATTAGTTAACTCATCTTGTAATGTATATACCTCATATAAATTAAATGCTTTAGTATTATATGTTTGTTTAAACTTATTAGCATGACTTTCTAAAGCAACTGAATCGGTATTAGCAACAGTGTTTGTTGCTGAATAAGGATTATCAAATAATCTTAATGCAATGGTACGTAATGCTTGTGCGTCTTTGCTCTCTAAATCTGAATCATTTAAAAGATAATTAAACGATTGTACTCAAGCATCGTTAGATGATTGTCATACTTTTCAGCCATAATTTGCTGTTTCAAATAATGCGATGCGAGAAGCAAGTTTAGCTTGCATTGGTTTTACTATAATTCCATCTAATCCTTTGGTTAAAGATTGATTATTTGTAATAGATGGTAGATATGTTGATAAACCACCTAAAACCATATTTCCTTGATCTTCATATTTTTGTGTAGTTGGTCAATTTAATAATAAACTAACTCCACGATTTGCTTTATTTACAAAGTCACTTACATTTGATGCAACTTCTGCTGCCTTAGATTTAGGTAATTTTACAATCTCAATTTCTTTTGGTAATAAATTGTAATAATCTTGGTATTCAGTATTAGATACTAAAAATAAAGTTGATGCATCAAAATCTGAAAAAGCAGTAACGACTTTTTCTTTAATTCAAGATGTTAAATCATTTAAGATTCTAGTATTTAAATTTGCATCGTTGCTTGCGTTGAGTGCAATACGTTTAATACCAGCTGTTGCAAGTTGTCAAATTTTACTTTCTAAACTTGCTAAATCTGAATTATATGTATCTGCTGTAAAGTCACCTTGGTTAAATGGATTAATTGTATATACAAATCTTACTTTAGTAGATTCTCCAGTTGTTGCTAATTCTTTGATATTAGCAAGCTCACCTGGTGTATATAATAATTTTCATTGACTACTATGTTTTAAGTCGTCACTAGCAGCATATAAATATGTATTTAATTTATATTTAGATGCTCATGCAAAATAATCAAGACGATCTTGTTGTGATCACTGTGATTCTTTGAAATCATCTAATGTTCCACGCATTTTTATATCTGCATAGTCTTTAATGGTAAATTTTTCAATCTCATAACCATTAAGTTGTTTAAAGACTTCTGCTAAGGTAGTTGCAGCATAAAATGCCGCATTAGTATTTTTTGCTAAAACAGAAACATATCCATCTTTCAATGTTGAAATTCAATATGCATCAGTTTGAAGTCATAAATTATCTCCATAAGGTAGATTATTTGATAAATCAGATAATTTATTATCAACTAAAACATCTGAATCTCCGTGAATTCCTACTAAAATATTTGTTTTACCTTTAACAAACCTTCTAGAAACAGAATATTTTAATCCTTTATCTTTAAAAATTGTTTCATATTTTGCTCTAGTAACAGAATCAATTCCGTTTTCAAATACTAAATTGACTTCTCTAGTAACTAAAAAAGTTCGTTTTGCACTGTTAGTTGTATCTGTTGAATATGAAATAGAATGCACATATGGAGTAATTTTATATGTGGTTGTCTGTCCTTGTTGGTCAGAAACACTTGATGTTGTTGAAGTAGTCTGACTTTGTCCTTGTTGTGTAGGTGTTCCTGCTGAAGCAGCAGCAACACCAGCAAGTAGTCCTAAACTACCACTAGCACCAAGAAATAATTTTAATTTTCTTTTGATTTTCATTTCACCTCAATAAAGTAATAATTAGGTATAACTTTAAACTTTTATTAACATACAAATGTATGTTTTTATCTTTTTAAAGATATACAAAGAAATTATAAATGTTTTTTTTTTTTTTTGCTTACATAATGCTATTAATTCGTTACTACTTTTAAAATCATTGAAATATGTAAGTTAAATATTTTATGCCTATAAATAAGATAAAAAAGTTTAATACTATTTATATTTTTACTTATTTAAGTTTTAAATATACACATTATTATTAAATTTTTTTGTATGTATATAAAATAAAAACCAATAAAAAACTAAAATTTATTAAAATTTTGAACAAAAAATGTTTAACACTTTTATCAAAGTGTTAAACAACTATTTATAGCCAAATTTACCTAAGAAATTTAAATCATCATTTCACTTTTTAGCAACTTTAACTTTCAATGATAAGGTTGTGGGTAATCCAAATTGATGTGCAATTTTGGTACGCGCTGATTTTCCTATTGCTTTAATTTTTTCGGCATTTTTTCCTATTAACATTCCTTTTTGTGAATCTTTTTTAACATAAATAACTGCATCGATTATTATTTTTTGAGAATTAGATTCATCGAATTCCAAGATTTCAACAGCAATTGAATGTGGTAATTCTTCATATAATAAATTAATTGCTGATTCACGAATAATTTCTTTAGCAATAAATCGCATCGATTTATCTGTGATATATTCACTATCATATTGTGGTTGTCCATCATAAGTATATGTTTTAATTAAATCTATTAATGCATTAATAGATTTATCATTATTGATGTTTGTTGAAATAATATGTTCAAAATTATACGCAAGTAATTGCTGCATTTTTTGTTGTAAAAGTTCAGGTTTACCTTGAATTTTATCAATTTTAGAAATTACAGCAATTTTGTGTTTTACATTCTGTATTTTTTCTAAAATCATTTTATCACCATTACCGAGATTCTCATCAGATGGACTTAAAAACAACAATACATCAACATCGTTAGTTGCTTCATAAGCATTTTTATTTAATGTTTGACCTAACTTATTTTCAGGTCTATGGATTCCGGGTGTATCAGTAAAAATAATTTGGTAATTATCATCGTTATATATACCTGTAATTTGATCTCGAGTAGTTTGAGCAGTATCTGTAACAATTGCAACATTGTAACCGATAATAGCATTTAATAAACTGCTTTTTCCAACATTAGGTCTACCAAGAATGCTTGCAAAACAAATTTTCATTATTTAATATTCTCCGAGTGAATGGGATATGGACAAAGCTCGATTAATTTATTAATACGAACTTTGCTAGCATCATTGCTATATTGATAAATCAATGCATCATCAGGCATAAATTCTGTCATTACTTGCCTACATCCTGCACATGGACTTACTTCTGATTTTCCTGAAGAAATAATATGTATTTCTTTGAATTTTCCAACTTTTCCCCCGTATGCTACCGAACCAAACAAGGCACTTCTTTCGGCACATAAACCAGATGGATATGCAGCGTTTTCAACATTAACACCTTTGTATTGATTTCCATTTTCATCGATTGCAATTGCTGCAACTGCAAATTTTGAATATGGACAATATGAATATTTTAATAATTCTTTTAATTCTTCAACATTTATTTTCATTTTATCCCCTTGTGATTTTTAATGGATTAAAAATTATATCTACAATACTATCCATTTGTTGTTTTTGACTTTCATTTGAATGATCATAACCTTGCAAATGTACCAATCCATGTGTAAATAAATAACAAAATTCACGTTTAAGTGAATGATTAAACTCTTTTGCTTGCATCTTCATTTTATGTCAACATATTACTAGCTCACCTAAAAAATAAATCGGTAGTTTGTCATATAAATTATTTTCTTGAAAACTAAATGAAAGAATATCGGTTACATAATCTTTATTACGATACTCTGAATTAAGTTGTTTAATTTTATTTTTTGAAACAAAGCTTACATCTAAAATAATTTGCTTATTTTTATCAATTTTAAAATAATTAGCAAAATTATTTAAAATATCATACATTTGATTGATAAAAATATCAGTATTTTTAGGTTGATTTGAAAGGTTAATTTGCAGGTTATATTTAAACATAACATAATTATATAAAATTAGTTAAATAAATGTATAAATCAGTTATAAATATATTTATAAATCAATTCTTTTGATTCAATTAAGCGAACTGGAATAAATTCAAGGTTTTTTTGTTTTAAAAACATTGATAAATCTGAATTTTTGATAATAATTTCTTCATTTTCGTTTATTGCATCAATATTAATTTGATATTGATGCAATTTATCTTGAAAATTAAAGTCAATTTGATAGTTTTTTAATGCTAATTTATCGTAAGTTATATTTCTTAAAATCAACTCATTATTATTTTGCTTAATTATCACCTGCTGATATTTATTAATCGGCTGATACATAATCAAATAAATAAACATCGCAAACAATGCTAATAATGAAAAAAGTAGTAAATATTCTAAAAAACTAATTTTGTACTTTTTCAAGATTAATTACTTGCGAATCAGCAAAAAGATATTTATTATTATGTGAAATTTCTACTACTTTTTTGTTTTTCAAAATATATCGAAGTGGTTTTTGGACCATCAAAAAAATCTCTTGTGAAATCGATTCAAACGCCTCATCAAGTAAAACCACATCGTAATCTAAAATAAAAATTCTTAACAACTTGATTATTTGCATTTGTCCACTTGATAAGGAATTGATATTTATATTTTCTATATCATCCAAATTTGCTTTTTTTAAAATAGGATATAGCCTAAATCTATTAATGGTATCATTGAAACCAAAAGAATCAGATATCATTAAATATTCAGATATAGACATATCTAATTTTTGATTTTTATCCCCTACATAATAAATTTTTTCACGTATTTGGTTATTGTGTAAATTTATTTTTTGATCATTGATTAAGATTTCCCCATAATCAATTTGATATTTACCACTAATGATGTTGCATAATGTAGTTTTGCCACTACCATTATCACCTTTGATGATATGTTTTTGATCAATTATGAGCCTTGGAATATTAACAACTTTGTAATTAGGATTGCTATTATATGAAAAGGATACATATGATAGATGTATTTTATCAATTGAATTTATATTCTCTAAAAGATTTGAATTTACAGGTTTACCAGTTCTAAAAATATTAAGCATAGTTTTGCTAATCTTATAATCCTTTGACATCTGAAGTGCTTGTGGAATAAATTTAAGAGGTCTGATAAACAAATTTGATGCTGTGATAAAAAATAACAGTTCATATACTTTCAAATTCTGCGATCATATTTGAAATGTTCCATAAATTAGGATGCAAAATGGATAAAAAACATCTAAAAACAATTCAAAATGATTAAAATTTTGCATCTGTAAATTAAAATTAGAATTTTCTTGTATATATGCTGCATAATCATTCAATAAATTCTTTTGATATAAATTTGCAAATGTATAATCAAAATTATCTTTTAAAATATTAATATAATTATTGATTTGTTTATCGGTTAGAATACTTTGAGCAACAATTTGATTTTTGTTTTTAAAATACCAAAACATATAAATGCTAGCAAAAACACTTGTAATTATTCCAAAAGCACCTACAACAAATAACAATTTTTTATTTATAGCAAAAATAATAATCAATGAGATGATAAAACTGATAATATTTACAAAAACCTTAGACAAAAAAGTCTTTTTATGAATTAAGTAATTCATTAAAGAACTGATGCGATTTTTTATCTCTATTTCACCTAATTGATTAATAATTTTAATATTTTGATGACTTCAAGATTTCAATAAATTATTGAATTCTTTTGAATAACTAGTCAATACTTTATTTTCAAAGATTCTCATGATCATTATTTGAATTAAACTAATAATTACAAATAAAATAATAAAAAATCCACTCATTAATCATAATTCCTTTTTAAGATGAAATGGAATTATATTTTCAAAAATATATTTTGTTGTTAATGGTGTAATAAGTGAAATAATTATTTGCAGCAAATACATAAAAATCAACTTTATGGAAATACTTAAACCACCGAAATAAGTATTTCTATACTTTTTTATTATTTGTTTTTGTGCTGCTTTATCTTTACTTATTTTGACCAATATTCCTCGATATAACTTTAAAAAAATATTTTTATCTTGTTTTATTCTTCCTTGTTTTGGATCATAGATTAACAATTTATTTCCTTGCACTTCTTCAATTAGCACCATATGTTGCATATTTTGATTTAAGATTATTGCAGCAAGCGGATATTCATCAACATCAAGTTTTTCAAAATCTTTTGCACCACATTTAAAACTTTGTAACTGATATTGGTATTGTGATAAAGTTTTTTGAAAATGAAATAGACTAATACCTTCTTCATCATAACTAACATTTAACTTTAATTGGTTTATATCATATTGTTCGTTATAGTATTTATTTGCTAGATGTATAAATACATATAACGAACAATCTCTTGAATCAATTTGTTTATACATAATTTTTATATTATTTTTTAAAAAAAAGTTACTAATAAGGAACAAAAAATGTGAATATTATGTAAATAATTTAAAAATATGACAAAAATTAGTATAATTATAAAATAAACAAAGGGGTAAAATGGAAGCAAAAACTAAAAGAAAATTATTTTGATTTTCTGTTCTTGCAACAACTGTAACTGCTGGTGCTTTTGGTTTATCAATTGCAGTTTTAAACACAGGAGCAAGTGATAGAAAGTATTATGAATATAAATATTCAACGCTTGATTCATATATAAATTCTGTTAAATTACCTGGTTTAGCAGATCAACAAGTAAAAAATTTATTACAAAAAGCAGATGTTAATTATCATAATCCTAAGCAATTTGATGATTTAGATTTTTTATATCAACAATTTCGCGAAATTTTAAAACAAGCATTAAAGCCTCGATTAGATAAATTTACTAATTATAATATTTCACTAATTGTCCAAACACAAAACACTAAACAATTAGTGGATGCTTGAAATAGCATTGATAATATTGAAGAATTTTATCAGATTTTACCTAAAATTAAGGATGTTAATAAACAAAACCAATTAGAAACAGAATTTAGAGCAAGCATCACTTCAGATAATACATCTGCTGTTTTATCAAAAGCACAAATGGAAATACAAAAATAAAATCGTCTTTTAACGATTTTATTTTGGTTTTGCTATTAAAAAATTTATATTCTTGCCTTTTTGACTTCATTTAATTTCATAACCTGTTTTAATATTTTGATTATTATATTCTGATTTATGTAAATCATTAGTTTGATAAATTATTTTTCAGTTATTTTGTATTAACGAATCAAGTGAAAATTCAAAAAGTTTGTCATTATCTGTTTTAAATCATAACTTTCCTCTTTGTCCTAATAATTGCTTATATGTATCTAAAAATGTTTTATATGTTAGTCGTCTTTTAAAATGTGCATTCTTAGGTCATGGATCACTGAAGGTAAGTCAAATTTTATCACAAGTTCCCTTGAATATTTCATTTATTTTGTTCGCATCAGCAGTTATGATAAATAAGTTTGTCAAATTAAGTTCTTCAATTTTTTTAAGAATTTTAACTGCTACAGTTGCGTATTTTTCAAGAGCATAATATTTGATATCAGGATTTTGCTTTGCAAGGGCTGTTATCATTTCACCCTTACCTGCACCTATTTCAATAACATCAGTGTGATTTAATTGTATCGGAAATTCTTTTAGATAATAACTAGATTCATCTAATTTACCTTGTGCATTTTTATCAAATCTTAACCTCATATACTCCTTATATTAATAATTTCATTCAAGAAAAAAAGAATTTTTCAAAGATGTTGTAATCTTTATTTAACTTTGGATTATCTGTTAAATCACTGCAATATTTATCATATTCATCAAAAATATCATTAACTTGCGCAACTGCATCTCCATAAATAATATCCATTGTTTCATACTGCGAATTCATACTACGACTATCTAAATTAGCACTACCTGCTCAAGCAATTTGTGAATCAATGATACCGATTTTAGAATGCATAAAATGATCATTATATATTTTTACCTTCAAACCGTGTTTAATAAGCTTTTTAAGTTGTCACAATCCAATTTGATGCACTATTTTCTTATCTGGTAAGCCTGGAAAGTACACAGTTATTTCTACCCCACTTTTTAAACATAACAAAAATTGTCGATACAAAGCATCGGATGCTGAAAAATATGGTGATGCAATTTTAATACTTTCTTTAGCATTAGCAAATAACTTTAATCAAGTAAATTCAGAAACAGAATGTGGAAAACTTGGTGATTCAGCAACTAAAACAGAATGATTGCGATGGTCATCATCGCAAATTGATGACAAATATTGAGTAGGTTTTAGTTCTTCTTTAGCAAAAATATGTCAAAGTTTTAAAAAAAGTAAGATATAAACATTAACATATTCACCTGTTATTTTATAATTAACATCAATTCAGTGCCCATATTTTTTTGATAATGAAGCATATTCATCAGAAATATTATTTCCGCCAGAAAACACTATTTGTGAATCTATAATAATAAATTTTTGATGGTTGCGGTTAAAACTTGCAGCATTAATAAATGGATAATAAATTTTACCAATATAAATAATTTTAATACCTAACTTAATTAATTTCTTTATTTGTTTTTTTTGAGAATGATATGCACCAAAAAAATCAATTAATCATCTTATTTCGATACCTTGTGAGTGTTTTTGTTTAATAAGATCTAAAAACTCTTTTGAAATTTCGCTTTTTTTGATTATATATGAAATAATAAATACTGATTTTTGAGCATTTTTTATTGCTTCAAATAATGTTTTATAAAACCGATAACCTTCGTTATAAAAATGGTATTGGGAACTTTTGGTCTTGGTATCATTAATGCGAGCAACAGCCTTTAAATTTGCATCATAACATTCATGTGTGCTAGTTAATCCGAGCGATTCGTATGTATTAATTTTATATCTAGGATCATTTTTTAGTTTGATTTCACTTCTGTTTCGTGAAATTCAACCAAAACCAAAGAAAAGAGCATGTCCTACAACCGGGAATAAAATTAAGATATATAATCAACCTAATTTTGCTTCAAAATTGCGACGTTGTAAACCAATAAAAAACACAAAAAGAGTATTAACAAAATAAGCTATTGTTAAAAATAAGTAAATATAGTTAGTATTAATCAAAAATAACAGACTTGCTATCCCTGCTAATAAAGCAAAAAGAAAAATAAATTGAGCTATAAAGATAAAAAATCTTTTACTAAAAATCCCTGTTTTCATAATTTAATGAAATACGCAATATTGGTTGATATTGCGTATATTTTTATTCTGGTTTATAACCTTTTCCAGCACGGATTTTTCCGTTTTCTCCGTGTATATAGTATGTTCCGTTATGTTTTTTAGCTAAATTACGAGCATATGGAATCGCTTCTTTTTGAGTATCAAATGTAATAGTTGCGCGTTCTGAACCTTCACGCGATACTCTTCATTTACCTTTTTCTTTATCTAATGTGATATGTCAGGTAGGTTTTAAGTCTTTTTTCTCAACTAACTTGTCAGCCATTATTTATCTAACTCCTCTATTCTTGATTGGTGTCTACCACCTTCATAATTTGTTTTTAAATACTCATCAACCATTTTTTTAGCATTTTCTGGAGCAATTTGACGTCCTCCGAATGCTAAAACATTGGCATTATTGTGTAATTTTGCTAAATGAACATCTTCTAACGAAGTAACTCTAGCAGCTCGAATGTGTTTATGACGATTTAGTGCATATGAAATTCCTAAACCTGTACCACATACCCCGATACCAAATGCAGGATCTTCTTTATCCATATATTCAGCTAATTTATGTCCTTGAGTCGCATATGAACTTGGAACTGCATCAGTGTTTGGTCCTAAATCAACTACTTTATAACCTAAAGATTCAACATAATTTTTAAGTTCTTCTTTAAGTTTATAACCGGCATGATCGCTTGCAAAAGCAACAATTTTTTTATCCATTTTATTCCTTTTTTGTGTATTTTTTTGTATTATACTAAATTCTTATAGTATTATAAAGAAAAAATGAAATTTTACATAAGAATTATAAAAATCTTAAATTGTTTTGTTTGCTTGATTTATAGCAAATTTTAAATAATATGGTAGAATTAATAAATATGAAGACTAATCATAAAGTAACAATGTCTTGTAGTGAATGTCGTCGTAAAAATTACACAACTAATAAGAGTTTAGGTAAAACTGAACGCTTAACTGTTAAAAAACATTGTATCCATTGTCACAAACATACAATACATAAAGAAGAGGTTTAAATGTCACAAGAAAACGAGCATATCGTTAAATCGAAGCGAAAAAAACGTTTTTGGATGCGCAAGCTAGTTAAAGAGGTTAGACGTGTTAGATGACCCGATGCAAAAACAAATTCAATTAACTTTGTAAAAATTTTAATTTTTACTGTAATATTCACTATTTTTGTAACAGCCTTATCATTTGGCTTTACACATTTATTCAAATTATGAAACATTTAGGAGGCTTATGAGTAATTTGAAATGATATATGATTTCTACCGTTAGAGGTAAAGAACAACAAGTTATCGAATCATTAAATAACCGAATAGTTGCTGAAGATTTATTACATGATTTTGATTTAACCGCAACACCACAAGGAGCATTTAAAATCTTTCAACGTCCAACACTAACTTCTAAAGAACATCAAAAGAAATTAGAAGGTAATGAATTTAAGGTTAAATATGTAAATTTATATCCAGGTTATATTTTTGCTCATATGCATATGTCTGATAAAGCTTGATTCTTGGTGCGTAACACTCAATATGTTACTGGATTGGTTGGTTCTTCTGGTAAGGGAGCAAAACCTACTCCAGTATCTAATCTTGAAATTACTAAAATGCATAAAAAAGAAAAAGAAGCACAACGACGTTTTGATTCAGGTGAATACAATTTCGGTTTAGAAGAACATAATTTTGTTGAAGTTATTGAAGGTCCATATACTGGTTATGTTGCAGAAGTAATAGCGATTGATCATAAAAATAAAGAAGTGACTTTGTTGATTGAAAGTTATGGTAAAAAATCTGAAGTAACAGTTGATTTAGATTCGGTTCGCTTAGCAGATAAATAATTGATCAAAAATAAAGGATGTAATTAGCATCCTTTATTTTTCTTACTTAAAATTAATATAATCTGATATTTTTTTAGCAGCAATTGCTCCATCTGAGGCAGCTGTGATAATTTGACGAATATCTTTAGTTCGGATGTCACCTGCAGCAAAAATTCCTTTAATTCTAGTTTGCATAAATTCATCGGTTTCTATAAACCCGTTTTTATCTAAAATATTGAGGTTTTTAGCAAAGGTTGTGGTAGGAACCATTCCAATGTAAGGGAAAAATGATCCAATTGAAATAGTTGTTTCATTTCCGTTTTTATCTACAATAACAGCAGATTCTAACGAATCATGTCCTTGTAATTCTTTAATTTGTGATTCACGATAAACAGTAACATTTGGCTTAGCAAGTAATTCATCAACTAATCTTTTTTCTGCTGTGAAATCTGCATCTTTGATTACAATATGTACATGTGAAGCAATATTGGTTAAATAAGTTCCTTCTTCAACTGCTGAATTACCTGCACCAAGCACCAATGATGGAAATCCTTTATAAAGTGGACCATCACAAATTGCACAATAACTAACTCCGCGGTTTAAAAATTCTTGAAAGTTTTTAATAAAGTTTGGTTCGCGGTTTTTCATTCCGGTTGCTATCAATACAGTGCGACCAAATACTGATTTCCCGTTTGTTAATTTAACTTCTTTTTCATAATCCGAATGGTTAATCAGTTCTTCAACTTCACCATATTGATATTTTGCACCAAATTTTTTAGCATGTTCTAAAAAATGTGTTGCAAGTTGTCACCCTTCAGTCATTTCGGTTCCAAGTCAATTTTCCACCTTATTTGTTACCACTAATTTTCCACCAGGTGCGCCTTTTTCAATAAAAATTGTTTTTAATTCTGCACGTGAAGCATATAATGCTGCATTTAAACCAGCAGGTCCTGCTCCAATAATAACTAAATCATAAATTTCTTTTTCCATAATAACTCCTTATTTAATTCAACTTATTTAAATCATATATAAGAATATGCTTTTTTAAACATATGGATTATTGATGTAGCATCAACATATTGAAAGTAAGCATTTTGATCTTGATATTGATAGAATTTAAACACTTTATGTCTGTATTCTACTTTATATTTAACTTTAGCTCACATTTGATAGTAAATAAATACTAATACACCGACAACAACAAATGCGATCGCAACATATTGATATAATCCATATGCTTCTTCACGCAGTGGTTCCATCGCCATACGTAGCAGTCCGTATCAAATTAAGTATAAACCAATGCTGCTTCCAGGTTTAAAGATACCAAAGAAGTTTATTACTCATACAATTAAAATATATCCAACTAAGTTTGCTAATCCTTCATATAAGAATAATGGATAACGATATGCTCCGTTTAATCCCATTGAATTAGTTAAAGCATCTGAGATATACATATTTTGTGCAAAGGTTTTACCAAAGATTAATGAACTTTGTCCGCTTCAATCGATTTTTCCATAAACTTCATGGTTTGCATAGTTACCCCAACGACCAATAAATTGACCTATTAAGATGGTAGGAATAATTATTGATGCAGCTTTTCGAATATCTAAGTTTTTGCGTTGTGTATAAACATAAAATAAATCTACTAAAATCGTTACTACAAGTCCACCTTGAATACTTAATCCACCCTCTCAGATTTTATACCAAGCTGAACCTTTAAATGGTTCATCTTGATAAATAAGTTGCTCGATTATATATCCAAGACGTGAACCTAAAATCCCAAGTGGGATGGTAATAATGATTAACACAAAGAGTTTATCCATATTTAACTTCTCTCGTTTTCAAAAATAAATGATTGTTAAAATGGATGCTAAATAACCGAGCATAATCATTAATGAATATACCTGCACGCTAAATGAACCAATACTAAATAAAGGTGCATCTGGTATCCCTTCATGCTTTGCTGTTTCAGGTACTCATATCGGAATACTAGTCATCTAGTTCTAACCTCCTTTTTTCTATTTCTTTCAAGATATCAAGTCCATCGTGACGCGATAAATAGGCACTGACAGCAGCTTCAATTAATGAAGCAGCTGAACCCCCTTCTTTGATCGGAACTTGTATTTTCTTAATACTACGACCTAAAATTGGGTATTTAAGAAAATCGACTCCAATGCGATCTAACTCATTTTGTTTTTCAGTACGAACCAATTCAACAACTAAATTGATAATCGATGATGGTGCTACAGCTCGAATTCCGTATGTATATTTTACATCAATTATACCAATTCCACGTACTTCTAACATATTTTGAGTTATTTTTGGTGATTTACCGATAAATAAATTTCCATTATCTTTGATTAAAACTGAATCATCACTAATTAAAACATGACCTTTTTGCACTAACTCTAAGGCTGCTTCAGATTTTCCTATCCCTGATACACCTGTTATCAAAACACCAGTACCACCTACTAAAACTAAACAACCATGTACTAATTTTTCATCTGCAAAATGGTTGTTTAAATAAGACCCGATATTGGTTGCTATATAAGATGAAGACATCGGAGTCAAGCAAACTGGTACACCATATTTATCAGCCATTAATTGAATTCAACTTAAAGCAGGTTTAGAAATACGTCTTGAAAGCAGCACCAATGGTGGATTACCTAAAAACACATGTTCAATTGCTCGCAATGCTGCTACTCGCCCGATGCTTTGAAATCATATAGATTCGGTAGTTCCTCATGAAATTATATTTCCTGATAAATCACTATTTCCGATATGTTCGGTTAATTCCAGACCAACTTGTTTTATTGCAGGCCGATACACACATCCTCAATTAACTTTATTTAAATCATTATTTAAAAGTTTTAAATTAAATAAGTTCACAATATGTCTAACACTGATATTTTTACGATTCATATTAATTAATTATAAAGAAATTATAAAATTTTAGATAAAAATTCAGCTGTGTATCCAACATGTCATTTAGCAACTTCTTCAGGACTTCCAGATGCAACTATTCTACCACCTTTAACTCCGCCGTCAGGACCTAAATCAATTAAATAATCACAGTTTTTAATCACATCTAAATTATGCTCAATCACAATTACTGAATCACCTTTATCAACAATGCGATCTAAAATTTCAATTAATTTCTTAACATCATGAATGTGTAATCCAGTTGTTGGTTCATCTAAAACATATAATGTTTTACCTGTAGGTTTGCGTTGTAAATAGGTTGCTAATTTAACTCTTTGTGCTTCTCCACCTGATAAAGTTGTAGACATTTGCCCAAGTTTGATATAACCTAATCCAACATCTAATAAAAATTGAAGTTTTTCACTAATTTTTTTATGATTTTTGAAAAATTCAAAAGCTGCTTCCACACTCATTTCTAAAATATCATTAATATTTTTATCACGGTATTTGATTTCAAGTGTTTCACGGTTGTAGCGTTTGGCATCACATTGGTCACAAGGGATGTAAACATCTGGTAAAAAATGCATTTCTATTTTCAAATAACCATCACCAGAACATTTTTCGCAGCGACCCCCATTGGTATTGAAACTAAAAGTTCCTTTATTATAACCTCTAGCACGAGCTTCTGCAACATTAGCAAATACATCTCGGATGTCATCAAAAACACCTGTGTATGTAGCAGGATTAGATCTAGGAGTTCGTCCAATCGGGCTTTGTGAAATAGGTACAACTTTATCAATATTAATAAGTCCTTTAATGGTATCAAACTTAGCTTTTCGTTGCGCACTTCCTTCGGTTAAACCTCGCATATGTTGAATTCCTGCAACTAAAATATCATTAACTAATGTACTTTTCCCGCTGCCTGATACACCTGTTATCCCTACTAGCATCCCAAGGGGAATTTTAACATCAATATTTTTTAGATTGTTCTCACGAGCACCTTTGATTTCAATAAAATTTTGATTACCAGATCGACGCTTTTTAGGTATCTTGATTTGATATTCACCTGATAAATATTTACCAGTAATTGATTCAGGTGAATTAATAATATTCTCTAAATCACCAAAAGCTACTATTTTTCCACCATGTTCACCGGCTTGCGGGCCAATATCAACTATATAATCAGCAGCAAAGATGGTTTCTTCATCGTGTTCAACAACTATTAAAGTGTTACCTAAATCAACCATATTTTTCAATGTTTGAATTAGTTTTTGATTATCTTTTTGGTGCAATCCTATTGAAGGTTCATCTAAAACATATAAAACTCCTGATAAATTTGATCCGATTTGGGTAGCTAAACGAATCCGTTGTGCTTCACCTCCTGACAAACTTTCTGCGCTACGGTCAAGGGTTAAATATTCTAAACCTACATTCTTTAAAAATGATAATCGATCGATAATTTCTTTAAAAATTAGATTCGAAATTGAAAGTTGATGCTCACTAAGTTTTAATTGTACTTCTTCGATTTTTTCAAGCAATTTTTCAATTGACATTTTTATATAATCAAAAATATTCAACTTATCTATTTTTACTGCTAATGCATGCTGATTTAAACGGGCTCCTTTACATAATGAACAAGCAAAGGTTCCCATATATTTTTTTAAATAATCACGACGATTTTCAGAAGTTGTATTGTAATAATGATTTTCAATTAAGGTTATAATTCCTGCAATTTTATCGCGACGGCGATATTTATTCCCTGATGATGAAATCAATACATAATCTATTTCATCATTTTGCGAACCGTATAAAATTCGCTTCATTTGCTCATCGTTCATCTCATCAATTGGTAAATTTTTAGGAATATGATAATATTCTAACATTGCATCATATTCTTGTCATTCAAGATTTTGAGTATTTACAGTATTAGCAAAATATTTAATTGCCCCTTGTTCGATTGTTCTTCATTGCTCAGGGATTAACACATCGATATCTGCTTTAAATTCTAAACCTAATCCCTTACAATTTTCACACATCCCATATGGAGCATTGAACGAAAACATTCTTGGTTCTATTTTTGGAACTGAAAAATCCTTATAAATACATGCATATAACTTTGAATAAATATTTACTTGTTTAGTAGTTAAATTCTCTACTCTAACTATCCCACCTGATTTTTCAGTAGCAATATTAATTGCTTCTGAAATTTCATTATATTTTTGCTCACTTACTTCGATTGCTCTAGTGATAACTAAATCGATGTTATGTTTATTATTTTTATTTAGTTTAATTTCATCTTCAAGTAAATACATATCTCCATCAATTTTTACCCGTGTGTAACCATCATTTTTAAGTTTTTCAAGTAGGTTTTGATGACTTCCTTTTTCACTTTCAACCAATGGAGCATATATTGCAATTTTTTGATCTTGATTATTTAAAAAAATTTGATCAAGAATATCTTTTGAAGTTTGTGAACTTATTTCAATGTTATGATTTGGACAAAAAACCTTACCAATCCTTGCAAAAAGTAATCTAAAGTAATCATATAACTCAGTTACAGTCCCAACAGTTGAACGTGGATTATTATGAACAGTTTTTTGTTCAATTGAAATAGCAGGACTAAGTCCTTCGATTTTATCCACATCAGGTTTTTTTGTTCCACCTAAAAACATTCTAGAATATGAACTTAGCGAATCAACATATCGTCTGCGACCTTCTTCGTAGATGGTATTAAAAGCAAGAGAACTTTTTCCACTTCCACTGAGACCTGTAAAAACTATTAACTTGTTTTTTGGGATTGTTAAATCAATATTTTTTAAATTATTTTCGCACGCTCCTTTAATCACTAATACATCATCTTTCATATCACCTCTTTAAATATAAATGTTTAATGCTATATACCAGTAATAAACATTTTATGCTTTATTATTTGATTTAGGTATATAATCAATTAGGTTTGGATTATAGCGATATCCACGGCCTTCTTTGGCTTGTTTTTTACCATTTAATAAGGTTGCATCAGCAGAAAATGAATTATTTAATTTAAATATACTTTGTCCAACTCCATAAAAATCTACAGGTGCATTTGAAGCTTCAAAATATGCTATTTTAGATGCATTAAATCCAGATGAAACAACAATTTTATAATTGTTAGCACCTACATCATCCAATGCCACACGCAATCTTTTTACTTGTTCAACATTAACACCATAAAAATCTGGATTATCAGGTTCATTATCAAACATATGATCCTTCATATTCTTAGATGTATCAATCCGAACACCTCAAACCTTATCACCTAATGCATTCCATACTGCTAACGAATCTTTAACAACATCATTATTGTAATCTACTAAAGCGATAATTTTATCGTTTGGAAAACTATGTTGAAATGCAAGTGTGGCTGCAACTACATCACCATCAAAATTTTGTATTAAAGCATGAGGCATACTTCCGAAAACACTTTCTTGATTATTTTTTTGAGCAAATTTCTGCATCGGTGTCGATACAATGTGAATACCTGCAATACCAACTGCATATCCATCGATTGTTTGATTGATAAAATGATCAGCACGATCACCCATAAAAATTATTTCTTTGTTATTAGCAACTTTCTTAATATCATATGCATTGGTGGCAATCGAAGTATAGCGAGCCAAAATCCCGTCTATCATACCTTCTCAAATTCCAAAATCTTGATAATGTCCTGTAAGTTCTAATACAATCTCTAAGTTATTAATTTTGCTACCATCAGGTAAATATTTAATTTTATACTTAGAAGTGTCAGTTTGTTCTTCAAGTAATCTTAAAACTTCCTGCATTCCTGCTAAAATACTATCATCCCGACGCTGAAAAAACTGTAGTGTAATAATATTTTTTGGATTATGCTGCTTTATAACTTCTTGGGTTTTATTAAAATAATTTGCAACATAATCGGTTGCTTTATCATCCTTTTTATTTTTCATTTTTTGCTTCCTGCATAACTGCTTTATGTTGCTCTATTGCTTCAATTCTTTCTTTAGTTTTAATAAAGTAAACTGGAGGTAAGGCTTTTTGTCCTGGTTGTAAGATTCTCAATACTTTTCTAAGGATAAAACCAACAGCAGGCGCCGAAAAGAAAGATAGAGAAATCATTATTAATATTAAAATAGATTTTAAATATAAATTATCTCCACTATAACCTAGTGGATGTCAGAAACTGATAACTGAATAAATTGCTATCCCGCGATCTAATTCGGTATTATACATCTTTGGAATAATATAATTTTCTTCATTAGTTTGTGCTACAATACTTGGTAAAAAATAATATTGACTAAGGTTTTTAAATTTATAACCAAATGTATAAATAAAAATAACAAAAATCAAATATGTTACTGGATAAATCGAAAAACTTCATATGACACGGGTACTTACACGAATTCTTTTTCTTTCTCAAAAAAGAGTAATTATACCAAAGAATGGAGCGATCGCATGTCATACTAAAGTTCGATAAAAATCATTATCTGTATCATTTCCACCGATGCTAGAATCGACTATATAACCAAACCAAAAAGCTGATACAACTATGATAATATAAACTATTCCAGAAAAATAAAATTTTTGCATTTTACGGGATTTTTTAAAAAACGGAAAGATTAAAATCGTAATCGCCATTAAAACATTTGACATAAAAGTAAATCAATAAGTTGTTCCTCCTCACAATAATAGCACTGCATTAGGAAGCAAACTACGATATACTTCACGTTGCATATTTGGATTTGAATCTGCTATTTCTTTGATTTTCCTAAGTAAATCTGGATTTTGATTATATACTTTTCAAGTTTCATAACTTTTATCTGCTCAGTTTCATAAAATAATTGAAATATATAAAAGAATAAGATTGACTCCTATAATAAAGGTTGCTCAATCTTTGGAATCGAAATGTTTATAAGTATAATAAAACTTTCTAAAACCTTTTTCCATATATTTCCTTTTATTTAACTGATGATATATAAGATAAACTTTTAATATTATTTTATGTAAAACTAATAAAATCCCCTTAAAATTAATTGAATATTTTTGGGTTTAATATCAATTAAAGATTTTATAGCAATTTTTAACTGGTTACTGATATTTTTAAATAATGTATTTAATGATTTTCGCGATGTTTCCTTTACCTTTACTTCAAGGAATATCATTAGATTTGTATGATTTTCTTCAAATACTAAATTAGGTTTACCAACAACTTTAATTTCTTTAAAATCTGACATTGTAAGTTTTATAATATCTAAAAAAGCACCCTCTTTAACAACATAAATTTGATCTGAATTAAAGGGAACATTAATATAATTTGACATAATTACTCTTTTGATTTACCAGAATATTTACCTGTTTCAGTTGAGATAATAATAATATCACCTTCTTTAATAAACATCGGTGTTTCTAGTTCATAACCTGTTTCAACAATCACTTTTTTTTGTGGATTTGTAGTGGTATTACCTTTTACAGCATCTGGTGCTGATATAACTTGTAAAGTTACATTAACAGGTAGCTCGATATCCAAAACTTCGTTTTCAAACATACGAATCTGAACTTCCCGTCCTTCTTTTAAAAAGTTCATTTCTCAAGTAACTTTATCAAGTGAAATTTCAATTTGCTCATATGTTTCTTTGTCCATTAAAATAATATTTTCACCATCTGAATAAAGATAATCCATTTTTCTTTTATCGATGTGAGCCGGTTTTACCTTGTCTCCACCTGTATAAGATTTTACGGTGGTTGAACCTGTTCTTAGATTTTTTACTTTTGCTTTAACATTTGCTTGTCCACGTCCTTGTTTAGAATGTTGAGCTTCTAAAACAACAAAAATTTCTCCATCATCTTGAAATGTTATTCCAGGCTTAAATTCATTTACATTTATCATATTTCCTCGTTTCTGACTTTTTTTATGTTTTATAAATTATAACTGAAAAAATTTAAATATGCATCCTTTTTATCTCATAACAAATAAAATCATATTTGTTATTTTGAAGAATTTATATATGGTTTTATCATACGACAACATATTAATCATTTACTTCTATAAATAACATTACAAAAAAATTAAGAATTTATTATGATTTTTTTTGCTCTTATATAAAATATAAAAATATGAAAAGCAAAAATATTTTAATTCAAAAATTAGCTATTAAAAACATCTTAAGCAATTTTTGTGATTTAGAATATCCGTCTTTATCTTACAGTATCGAAGAATACTGTGAGAATCTTTTCGATACCGTCTCCCTGCTGCTTATTTAAATCAATAAGAAAGGAGATACAATGTATATTAATTCAGATAATAATCAATCAAAACAAATTGAAACAACTCGTGAAATTAGTTTGAAAAAAACTAAAAAAGCAAATATGCCAATTATCGAACTTAAAGAAGTTGTTAAAGAGTTCGGTGACAAAACTGTCTTGCATAAGATAGATTTACAAATCAAGCGTGGTGAATTTGTTACTATGCTTGGTCCATCTGGTTCAGGAAAAACTACCATCCTAAGACTTATAGGTGGTTTTGAATGAGCAACTCGTGGTGAAATTTTATTTAACGGTTATGATATTAAAGACCTTTCTCCGCATAAACGTAATGTTTCAACCATTTTTCAAGATTATGCATTGTTTCCACATTTAAATGTGCAAGGAAACATTGCATATGGTTTGAAATTAAAACGTATTAAAAAAGAAGAAATCAATCAAAAACACATCGATTTACTTAAACATAAAATTGAAGAATGAACCAAAAAAGCTGATGCAAAAATGGATAAAATTGATACACAGCAAGATAAATATATCGAAGCTTTAAAAAAGATACCAGCAGATACATCGCAATATAATCGCATCCAAAATTGGTTGGATGATTTAGATTTTAAATATTCTTATTGAGAGAATTATGTTGCTCAAAAGAAGGAAGCATTTGAAAATAGATATTTCAAACGTAAGATGACTGCTAGTGAAATGGATGAAAAAATTGAAAAAATCATCGAATTAGTTGGTTTAAAAGGTAATGAAACTAAAGCAATTTCTGAGTTATCAGGTGGAATGAAGCAACGTGTTGCTCTAGCTCGTAGTTTAGTTATTGAACCTGAAATTTTGCTGCTTGATGAACCTTTATCTGCTCTGGATGCTAAAATCCGTAAAAAGATGCAGGAGTTACTAAGAAGTGTACAACAAGAATTAGGACTCACTTTCATCTTTGTAACCCATGACCAATCTGAAGCACTTGAACTTTCTGATCGCATTGCTGTAATGCGCGATGGAATAATCGAACAATATGATACACCTAAAAACATATATGACTACCCTGTAAATATTTGAGTTGCTAGATTTGTTGGAGATTCAAATATTTTTGATGCTAAATTTTTACCTAACGGGAATGTAAAATTGTTAGGTAGAGAATTCAAAACTATCCATGATATCGAAGAATTCGGAAGTGAAAACACCCTCGATGCATTAATTAGACCTGAAGATATAGATATAACAAGTAATCCAACATCGATGAGCGGAAAAATACCAAGTTATGTAAAAGATATTTCCTACCGAGGAAGTTATTATTATTTAACAGTTGAAACAGAAGATGAAGATATTTTATATGTTGAAACAGCCAAAAAATTCGACATTGATGAAAAAGTATATTTAAGTTGAACAATTGATACCATTCATTTGATGAAAAAAGATCCAAAGTGAGATTATACAACTAATGTTTTCAAAAATTAAACAAACATTCACTTTTGACAAAAAAGCCTGGTTATTCTTACCTTACTTATTAATTGCAATTTTCTTAATTGTATTACCTGTATTAATGATTGTTATCAGTGCTTTTTCAGCAACCAATAATGAATCTTTTGATGCAGCAGTGTTGCTTAAAGATCTTAACACTTGAAACATTATTGGTCGTTCATTATGAATAGGAATTGTTTCTGCCTTCTTATGCTTAATCATCGGTTTTCCATATGCTTATTTTATTTCAACATCTAAATCAAAAATCTTTAAACTTTTTGCATTAAGTTTAATGATTAGTCCTATGGCAATTTTTACCATTGCTCGAATTTACTCAATTAAAGGTTTAGCATTAGCTATTTTTCATACAAATCCTAAAACACTCAATAGTGAACTTTTTATAATCTTTGGTCTTACCTATTTAAACCTACCTCTAATGGTTTTACCTTTATATACAGTATTTAAAGATATGCCAAAAAATATTATTGAAGCAAGTAATGATTTAGGATACAATAATATTCAAACAATGTTTAAAGTTATCGTTCCATATGGAACTAAAGCTATATTAAGTGGTTTAGCAATTATTTTCTTGGCTAGTGCAACAACCTTTGTAATTAGTGCAAAATTACTTCCAGATGGTTCACAACACCAACTTATCGGAGATTTAATCAACTCAAAACTAAATCCTGGTAATAAATATGATCTAAGTAGTGGTTCTGCACTTGTTATAGTGGTTTCCGCTATCTTCATCGGTGTATATTCGTTATTTATATTCATACCAAAACTCATTTTTAAATTTAAAAAAGGAGCACACTATGAATAAATTTACTGAATTTTTAAGACGTAGTTATATTTATATTATTTTAGCAATTATTTATGTTCCTTTAATAACAGGTGTAGTATTTAGTTTTAATCAAAAAACACCAAAAGGTGAGTTTAATCCAACTTGAACTAAAGGTGTTTTTGAAAACTGAGTAACTTTATTTGATAACGGACGTGGGCTTGCTTTATTAAACACAATTTTATTAGCAATTATTGTTTCAACATTAGTTGTTATTATAAGTTTAATTACCGTTTATGCTCTCTATCGACAAAAAAATCGTTTAATGCGTTCTACTTTGACAGCAACATCAAATATCCCACTTATCAATCCTGATAACATTACTGCTTTAGGTCTTGTATTAGTGTTTTCATTGTTTTTCGGTATTGTTGCAGTTGATTCAGAAGGTTTTGGTAGATTAATAGTTGCACATACAATTATGGCATTACCTTACGGAATTTCTTTAATGCTACCACGTAGTGAAAAATTTAACAATAACCTCTTCGAAGCATCGCAGGATTTAGGTTACTCAAAAACTCGTGCATGATTTAAAACCTACCTTGTTTATATGATTCCATCAATTATTACAGTTATTTTAGTTTCAAGTGTTCTTAGTTTTGATGACTTTATCATCACACGCACTGTATCAAATGCAAGTACTTTAGGTACAAAATTATATGAGGGTGCATTTGAGCCATGGGGATTGGTTATCGGTTCAATCGTTTTATTTATTACTATTTTAGGAAACATTGGTTATGCAATTTACAAAACCAAGAAAAAGGGATAAATGAAACTAAATAAGAAACTTTTATTAGCATCAACTATCACAATAGGTGCAATTTCAGGTTTCTCAGCAGTTTTAGCATCAAAAGTCGAAAATCAATTTAAACCAAGTTTTTATAACTATAAATCATATATGTCTGATGCTAATATTGCTCAACTTGCACATACATTTGATTATAAAGAATTCGATGAAATTAATCAATTTAGTAATGCATTAATTAATAACAAAGCAGTTGCTGGAATTGGTTCAGAATTTTTAGCAGTAGAACTTGCTAAAAAACAACTTATCGGTAAACTCAATTACTCGATTTTCTTCAACTTACCACAGTATTCTAATTACTTAGAATATCAAACTTTAAAACATCAATTGGATGATCTTAAAAAGCAACTCATTGACAATCCGAATAACCAAAAATTAAAAGATGCATATAATGATATTTTAATTAAATATCAAGATGCACAAAAATCATACATTCAAATTAAAAATTATGTTCGCTTATCGATGCGTCCAGAGATATGAGAACATTTAAATCGTTACGATTTAAGCAAAAAAGGTGATAACAACAGCGATGAATCATTATGAGAATACTTTTATCCATATTATTCACAAGATATGGTAGTTGCATATAATATTCATAAAATTAATAAAGAAAAGCTAAATAAGAATGCCTTTGATGAAGATTCAGGAATTGACTTTAGCAAATATGCTGATAAATTTATCACACCTAACAAAAGCAGTATAAAAGACCCATATGCATTAATTAATATTTTAAAGACATTAAAAGTTAATGGTTATCAAGACTGAGAAATCACCGATGCAATTCGTGATAATATGCTGTATGGTTCTGCTTACTGACCACTACCCGATGGTGGTCGCACTTTAGACAAATTTACTGGTGCAGTAGTAAAAGATGATTCTTCGACTAATACACAACCATATAAAATTCTTATCGATTCATTTGCAGACTTAATTAAAGACGGGACTGGTTTTGATGTTCGCAATGCAAAACATATAAGTTTAAAAGGTGATGGATTAGAAATAGCAAATGATTTAATCAATAAAAAACGTCCCGATGTAACATCTGCAATTATGTATAACGGGGATGCAATTGATGCATATTATAGTGAAGATAACTTTCCAGATGTTCCTGATGGATCAATTCGTGCTGTTAAACCACACCAAAACATTCTTTTAGTTGATGGTATAGTTATTTCATCACATATTCCAAAAGAATTAAGTAATGAATATCAAAAAGCTATTTCTCAAGGTTATTATTCATATCTTAACGATATCGGTAGTAGGTATGATAAACTCGTTAACCAAAAAATGATATCTACTTTTAATGAAAACACATCTGATGCAGAGATTGCTAAAGCACAAAATTTAGTGACTGAAGAATATGTAGCTAATGTATGAAAGGATTTAAAAACCCTAGAGTTAGGCAAAATTGATTCTTCAGATATAAAAACTAGTGATATTAATACATTTATAAATTCTTTATACAATGAAATTAACTTAGCATCAAAACAAAACACTGAAAAATTCAATGAATTTTATAAACTAAGAGATGACTACGATCAAGGTAACGATGTAGATCAAGAGCAAAGAATCTCATATGTCCCACATCTTTTAGAAAATTATCTTAGTAAAAATTATTCAGAATTTATAAATAAATTTTCGCAATTAGCACAAAAATCACAAACTGATTTGTTTACTATTTCAAAAGAAGAATTTATTAATAAAGTTTCAAAAACAATAAGTGATAAAATTCTTGCTACTTATGTTTATTCAGTTGTAAACAATGATCTTTCAGATGAAGATACATCTGAAACAATTAAAGGATTATTTGATGATGCTTTAAAAGAAACAAATGAAAAAAGTGATAATGAAAAACAAGAAATATGAACCGAATTTATAACAAGTTTTATTGCTAAAATGCTGGCATATGTTAATATATCAGATAAAGAATATTTGGCAAAACATCTTAATTTAGAAAATTTTGATTATGTTAATTATGATCCGGTGGCTATCACAGACTATGAGGTAGTGCTTAGAAATTATTTTAATGATAAATACGAAGGTCAGGACTTTAATTTAATAAATATTTATGAAATTAAAAACACTGATGGGATGATTCACGAAGCAATCCAACCTGTTGATGATAAAACCTTAAGTCAAATTACAACTTACTATTTTTCAAAAGTAAAATCTTAAAATCAGGGGAACCTGATTTTTTTTTACTGAAAATAATTTCATACAAAAGAGTATAATTAAATTAGGAGGTTATTATGAAATTAAAGAAATTTTGAAAATATATTATTGGTTTATCTAGCATTCAAGCCTTCCTTTAACAATGTCAGCAATTTTTGCAAATCAACCTAGAGACATTAAAAAATACAATCATTTATTTGATAAATTATGAGATAAACTAGGAATCCACGAAAGAACTGATAAAAAGATTAAAATAGGTATCATCGATGGTGGATTAGTTGATTATCGAATTTTAAAATTTGATGGAAATACAACTTTAAATATTGATAAAGAAATAAATGAAGATAATTATAATATTCTAGGTTCAATTAATAATCCAAATGTTGTTAATAGTAACAGAGTTAAATATGACCCTAACCTTACTGATGATAAAATATATGATTTTTCCAAGATGAATCACTCATTTTTAGATTATTGAAATAAAAATTATCATGCAACTGAAATTGCTTCAATCATTGGTAGCGATTCTGGATTACTAAAAAATGCTGAAATTTATTCAACAAGTTATAATAGAACATATAATGCAAGCAATTATGACATATTAAAAGAAAATTTAGAGTTCTTTAGGAAAAATAATGTTGAATATATTAATATGAGTTATTCAACCTCATATCGCAAACTACTAGATCTAAATAAAATGAATGAATATTATAAAAATAGTAACCTTTCATATATAAACAATATTATAGATATTTTAAATGTAGAAATTAACACAGATTATCCAGATGAAGCCGAATTAATCGATGAATATGCATATAAATATAATATGAAATTTTTCATTTCTGCTGATAACGAAAATCTTAAAACACCAAATCATATAATGGAGGTTAATAAATGGATAAATGAAAAACTTAATTCTAAACCTACTACCTATCAAAAAATAATATTAGAAAAGTTAAGAGATACAATTAACCAGAACCCCACCTTTTGAAAAAAAGCTTCTTCTATCCAAAGAACTAAAAACACTTTTATAATCGGTGCATATAATTTTAATAATGATCAAATTGAAGATTTTTCAAATGGTAAAATTAAAGGTTTTGAGGATTCTCCTTTAGGTATAGGTCCAGATAAATTTAGTAATCAATCACTTTTTTTAAATGATCAATGATGAAAAACAGACACATTAGTTGATGATCCAGATTATTGACGATGATCAGGAACAAGTTTTTCTACACCTATTTATTAGCTGCTTCTGCTTTACTATCGGCAATAAAAAAACCTAATTCAAGTTATCAAGTTCCAGAATTAAAAGCTATTTTAATAGCAAGTTTTGATTTAAAACAATATAATGATAAAATCAATATATTACCATTAAACCTTGGTGCAGGATATATAAATTGAGACAGAATGAAATTTTATGCAGACAATGTTAGAAAATACAGTATATATGATTTATATTACAGTAAGTCAAAACAATTGACATATAAAAATCTAATCTCTGGTGGTGAAAAACCACTTGCTGCTTATTCTACATATTCTGATTTATGAAGATTATCAAATTCTGAGAGAAGAAAACTAAGTGTATCTGAAATACATAATCACTCTAATATATTTAATGTAGGTATGGTAGGTGTTATTTATGCAAATTCATGATGGATTTACAGACAATACCACCTTTCAACATTAAAAGTTAATTATCCAAATCTGAACAATGATAATAGCGATGCAACAAATCGCAATATGTTTGTAGCGGGTAGAAATTATCATTCATGACCATATGAATTTACCTTAACTATTAAACTAAGAAATGACTTTGAAAACACAAACCTTACAAACAAAAATGTCTATTACATTTTAAATGATAAATATGCTATTTATGAAACTCGTTCAAAATTAACAGCAGAAAAATCATGACCAGAAACCTAATAAAATTATTGAGTCTATGTTTATCTGGTCCTTTATTAACAGTTTCGATAGCATGTAGTCATTATGAAAATAAAACTCCTTGGGAAGCAAAAAACGAATCAGAAAATAATGATCAAGTAAGAAAACTAAAAGAAAATTTGAAATCTCAAAATTTAATTCTTGATACTAAATATTCAAAATTAAACAATATTATCGATAAAGAGCACTCTTTTTTTGCTTTAGTAACACAAAACAATGAACAAACTCTAACTTTCAAAAAAATAAGTAGTTCTTATAATTTTCAATGAAACTATGATAATATCAAGAACATATTTTCAAATGATAAAAATAATTTATTTTATAAAAAAAATAATAATATGGTAATCGAGATGTTACCAATTAAAAATGAAAATAAAGTTCTTATAAATTTATTATTTGTAAGAGATATCGAAGGAGATTTTTTTCCAATTCGTGTTTACAATTTTATTACACAATACGGTGCAGAACCAATAGGATATCCAAGTTACTTTTATTATTATCCTGACAAAATTGAGAAACTGAATAACAGTTCTATCTATACTGTAAAAAATGAAAATAATCAAATTAATATATCTATAAAATAAAAAAATAATAATATTAGTCCAGTAACTGAAACAAATCAAATATATACAAAGTTTAAAGATAACATTAAACTTCCCTCATATAAATCGTATTTATTCTATAGTAAAAACTATGTTCCAGATAAAACTCTTGTTCCTAATAAAATTATTAAAATTCAACAAAGAGAATTTGATGATATATGATATGCAATATATTATAATCACTTTGAAGGACGCATTTGAACTCGAAATAATGTAGAATTTGTTTCAAATTATGATAAATATGCTAAATTAACATCAAATACGCAAACATCTGTATTAAAATTACTTGCTAAGTTATATATAATAAATTTAAAAAATACTAAATTATCTTATGATAAAGATGGTAAACCAAATAATATAAAAATTACTCTTTCGTAAAAATAACACAACTATTTTTGGTTGTGTTTTTTTGTGTTTTATACCAACTTTAAAATAAAAAACTAAGTTTTCAGAAGTATGTTTTCTTTTTTATCTAGTATACAGACAAATAAATTAAGTTACCATATTTTTATAGCAAAGAAAAAATGATAAAATAAACATAAGTATTTTAATACTTATTTTTATAAATCACAATAAACTAGGATTCGCTTGGGTGTGCTTGAATAATTATAAGTGCTAGGTGTTAGAATAGTTTATTTAGACAAAACAAACTAAAGGAAAAAAATGACAAATCAAAGTAAAACTGAAATTAAACCTGAAATTAAGGTAGAAAAAACTAATAAAGAAACAAAGGAAGTTAAAGAAAACAAAGAAAAAAATCCTATTGTTTCAAGAACAAAACTTTTAGAAGCCGGAGCATATTTTGGACATAAATCACATTCATGAAATCCAAAAATGAAGGAATACCTTGTTCCAAATAAAATGAATAAAGGCGCTCACATTATTGATATCTTTAAAACACAAAAATATTTAGAATTTGCTTACTCACTTGTAAATTCATTAGCCGCTAAAAATGCACAATTTATTTTTGTAGGAACTAAAAAACAAGCTCGTGATTCTGTTAAAAATGCAGCCGAAAGAACAAATTCATTTTTTGTTACTGAAAGATGACTTGGTGGAACATTAACAAACAATGAAACAATTATGTCTCGTGTTAAAAAGATGGAAGAATTAGAAGAAAAGGCAGCTAATAATTTTAAAGGTTATACCAAAAAAGAGGCTTTAAATTTCAAAAAAGAATTAGACAAGTTACATAAAAATCTAAATGGTATTCGTAATATGAGAAGATTACCAAATGTTATGATTGTAGCAGATCCATTGCAAGATGAAATCGCCGTCAAAGAAGCTCGTAGAAAAGGATTAAAAGTAATCGCTATTCTTGATTCGAATGCAAACCCTGATGCAGTAGATTTCGGTATTCCTGCTAATGATGATTCATCAAAATCAATTAATTTAATTATGACAATTTTAGCTGATGCAATTGCTAAAGCAAGAGGTGGGCAACAATTATTTGCATATCAAGATGATGAAAAAGTTATCTTACCAGAATTTCAATCAAAAAATACAGAAACAAATAATTAGGAGTGAATTATGTCAGTAAATAAAATAGAACTTATAAAAGAATTAAGACAAAGAACTAATTCAGCATTAATTGATGTTAAAAAAGCTCTTGAAGCAACTAATTATGATATCGAAGCAGCTGTTAAATGACTAAAGGAAAACGGAATTGTTAAAGCCGCAAAAAAAGCTGGCAGAATTGCTGCTGAAGGTGCTGTTACTGCAATTACCAACAAATATCGTTCATTATTAATAGAAATAAACAGTGAAACCGATTTTGTTGCAAAAAATGATAAATTCTTAGAACTTGTTCAACAAATCGCTCATGCTATTTTTGATGCCAATGTATGAACTAAGGAAAAAGCATTAGAAGTTGTTCTGCCAATTGGTTTAACAGTAAAAAAAGCATTAATCGAAGCTACATCAGTTATTGGAGAAAAAATTTCATTCCGTCGTATGTTTATGGTAAAAGCAAAAGAAGGTGAAATACTAGGAACATATGTCCATGCTAATAATCAAATTGCTGCTGTTGTTAAAATAAAAGGTACAGATATTTATGCTGCAAAAAATGTTGCAATGCATGTTTCAGCAATGAACCCTGAAGTTACATTAGTTTCTGATTTAAGTGAAAAACAATTATCAGAAATAAAAGAACGTTTTGAAAAACCAGTGGCTTTCGAATCAAAACCTGCTAAAATTCAAGAAAAAATCTTTCATGGTTGATTAACTAAACAACTTTCAGAATTTGTTTTAGAAAAACAGGCATTTGTAATGCAAGATTCTATTTCAGTAGGTAAATACTTAAACGATCATGGTAGCCAACTTGTATCAGCAATAAGATTTGAAGTAGGTGAAGGAATTGAAAAAACTCAATCAAACTTCGCTGCCGATGTTGCTGAAATGGTAAGGAAATAATTTATATTAAAAAAAGGAGATTATGAAAATTCAAAAATTAAAAAAATGAAAATTACTTTCTAGTACATCTTTATTAACTTTGTCCGTTGCTTTAGTTGTTGCATGTACACCAGAAAAAACAACACAACAACCACAACAATCAAAGGAAATTGTTTTAAAATCAAAACAAATAGACGAGATGTTAAAAAGAGTAAATTTATACAATCTTAACTCTGAAAAATATCTTGAGAATAAAAATAAATTCGATGAATTAACTAATTCAAAAACTACTACCATAGAGCAATTAAATGCTTTATATAATAAAATATTATCTGATTATAATACTGCTGCTTTATCAGTTATTCCAAATCTGTTTACTGAAAATTCTGATTTAAAAGTTGAAGTTGATTCACTTAAAAAAGAAAATACTAAAATTCAAGAAGAAAGTACTAAACAGCAAAAACAACATGAGGAGTTATTAAAAAAACAAAACGAACAAAATGCTCAGCATAACAAAGAAACTATCGAACAACTACAATCAGATAAAGAAAAATTAGAGAATGAAAACCAAGAAATTAAAAGTAGTTTTTTAAAGCGACATTATTCAGGCAAAAAAGCTTTGATTGAAATAAATGATTTTACTATCTTATTTTTAGAAAAAACTATAGAAGAAATTAGAGAAGCAAAAGACATAAGTGCAGCAAATAAAAGATCATTTATAAATCAAATCAATCGTTTAATTGAACCACTTAAAAATAATCGTGAAATATATCAGCAAACTGTAGAAAACCGTGCATCATTATGAAATATCGCTTCAATCATCGAATCTAGAATTTCATATTTTTCTCGAATTTCAACTGCATTACAAGATGCAAAAATTAAGTTACCAAAATTATTAGAATCCAATAAATCATTTATGAACGATTTATTTAGATGAAGATATGATAACATTGTTGCAATCGAACAACAAGTTAGTGCAACTGATAAATCAAAATTTGTATCTACAAACCAAACAGATGGGCAAAAAGTTAAGGATGAAAAAATCCAACAATCAAAAGTTTTTGCATTCACAACAGCAAGATTAGGTGGATTAAATCTGCAGACATTAATGTCAAATGATAAAAAACAAGATGCAAACCTTATTGCAGAAGCAAAACCATTTCAAGAACAATTAATTAATTATGCAACTTTTTTATCACAAATTTGAACTCCTAATTATGCATCAAAAGCAACTTCTTCTGATGGTAATCCAATAATTGACAAGAGCAAATGATTTATCGACTTTGTCATAAGTGACTTTCCACTTTCAAATGCTTTATTAAAAACCGATGATATTTTAAGTCTTAAAAATCAAGCTCAAGAGCTTCATAAAAAATATGCTGATTATTTAAAAACGCTTGGAGATGGTTTTAGAAGTATATACTACTATAAATTGAACAAACCTTTTTATTCCGCTCTAGGTAATTTAAAATATATTGATTATTTTAATGGAGAACAAACTAAATTAGGAATTTTAGGATATCTTACACAAGCAAATTCAGATTTTAGTAAATATAAACTAACTGCAGATAATCTTAAATCTGATTTAGAAAAATTCAAAAAAGAAAATACTGAATACATTAAAAAAATTGATGACAAAATTACAGAAATAACTGCTAAAAAATCGCAAAACGATGGTAATCAAAAATTTCATAATGAAAAAATCGATCAACTTTTAAAAGATTTTAATACTGAGTATACACCAATTAAATCTAAAACTGAAGATAATATGCTAAAAACTTTCGATAAGAAACTTAAACTTAGATTTTTATATGAAAAATTATTAGTTTTATCTAATTTATACTTATATTGAGAAGATTTAGGCTTAAATCCTGACTCACAGGAGCTAAAAGATCAATTAGGATATCAAAAAGATACATCTGAAAATAATAAATATAACTACTATATTCCTGGTCAAGAAACTATTGCTTGAATTCGTCAATGAACTAATTTATATTCTGATCAATGAAATGATTTATCATTAGAATCAACAGTAGTCGATACCGATGCTTATAATACAACTACTAAATCTTTATTAGATATATCGCAAAACGATAATATTGCTTATATCAATAGCACAGATGCAAATTCATTTGTATCAACTTCACAATCTTTTGATGCAAAAACTTTTTACAAAGAATTTGATGCACTAGAGAAAAATTACTTTTTAGCATCAGAAAAAGTATTTAAAGCAATACAAAGTAAAGATGCCAACCTTGAACAACTTAAACAAGAACTAACAGATGCTCGTAATGCTTACTATACTAAATTAAATGATCCAAACATCAGTTTTAGATCGAATGCTTTTACTAAATTTGATACGTCTGTGTATGCTCCTGCAACACAAATCAAGGCTGCATTCACCCCATACACACTTGCAAATGCATTTGCAACTTTCAAAGCTTCATTAGTTGTTTTAGAACATTTAAATACACTTTGAAACACCACAGAAACAACAAAAGTAACTTCAAATAATCCTAAATCACAAGCAAGCACTAATGAAAATCAAGGAGCAAAAGAACAGGTTAATACCGAATCTAATAACAAAACTACAAATAATCAACCTGCAGAAAACAAATCAACAAAAACAAATACAAACTCGTAGAGTTTGTATTTTTATTATCATTAAAATATACATAATTGTAAATTAGTTTTTTTGCTTTATCATAGCATAAAAAAATCAAAAAATATTTAAAAAATAATTTTTGATATTCTGCTTTTTTGTTATAACTTATATATAAATTATATGGAGGTTAAGATGTCATATAAACGTAAGAATTTCATTCTCTTAGCAGCTATTTCTGGTAGCTTAATTTTATCTAGCAGCATTGCTTCAGTAGTTTATCAAACATCAGCTCAAATTCTAAGTGGAAGCAAAACTGATTTATCAAATCAAGATGCTAGATTAATTCCTGAAAACAAATTAAACACCAATCTAGCAAACTCATCAAATATAGATAATAACTTGCAAAAAATTAAAGAGCAACCTACTAATCCGGTTGTTATTAATATCGCTCCAAGTCAACCACAAAAAGAACAACCAAAAGAACCTATCATAAAACCTGAAAATCAACCAAAACAGCCAAAAGAGCCAATTATAATAAATGCACCAGATTTTAAGCCACCACAAACACAACAAAAACCTATTGATTTACAAAAACCAGTTGTTATTACTACACAACCTGTAAAACAAGAGCCGATAAAACAAAAACCACCTGTGCAAAAAGTAGAGAGCAAACCACAACCTTCTGCACCTGTTATAGTCGAGCAACCTAAACCTATACAACAACCAACAACGCCAAAACCTACTCAACCTATTACAAATACACAGTATAACATTGACGGAATCGGAGATGGTTATACAGAAATAAATATTGCAAACACAACAGCAAGGGCTAAGGTAGATTTTAAGGTTATACCACATGAATATTCTAAACAAGATATCGAAGATGGAATTGCCAATCCGAAAGGATACCAAAATGTTACAACCGGAAAAATTATCTCTGTTGAAGTAACACCACAACTTATTGCAGCAGATGCTAAGGTTGCTATCGATGGGATTAATGCTAATGCAGGTAAAATTGCAGATGCTACCGATGATTCAGAATCTGAAAATGCTCCATATATACTATCTAAAGGTTTTTGAACTGGAATAAATGATCGTTTTGGTAGAATCGCTGAAGAAATTATAAGACATAAAAATGATCCAAGATATCTGCAATATATCAAACAAAACTATCGTGATATCTATTTAAAACGTAAATTTAATAGCTTCATAGAAGAAAAAGTTTATGTCGCTTTCCATCTCGATCGCAGCAAATTTACTAATCTTTCACAAAGAGCAATCGATTTTCTAAAAAAAGGTTACACACTTGATCCTGATAATGTATTTATTAATGAAAATGGAGAACTAGATAGTTATGGACAAGAACTACCTCCTGGATTTAACCGTGTAACTGCAAGAGTTACCAGAGATAACAAATACAAAAGAGCTTTTGGTTATGATGACTGACAAGCTATCACACCAGGAAATTTAGAAGAAGGAAATTATCCAGGTTGAACTAAAACCGATGTAACTAATGAACCAATTTTTAGCAAATATGTTAATAACACACCTGGAATTAAAGTTTATGATTATACCCGTGATGACAAAAGCCCAACCTTACGCAACCAAGGGTATGCGCTCTATATTGATATGAATGATACAAATGCTTACCAAAAAACAGCTTCTTTAATTAAAGAACTTGAAGAAAATAAAATACAAATTACTTCATATCGCTTTAATAACTTAGGTAAAGCAAGTGCTGCACAAAAATATATTGATATCTTTAAATTGCTTCCTAATCATATTCCACAACTACAATTATTCTTTGATGCTTCAGCAACTAATACATCTGCATTAATTGCTTTAAAAGACAAAAACATTGATGAACTAGGTTTATATACCTATGGAAATCCTGTTTTAGATGCTTGAAGTTATAACCCTTGAGCATTAAACAAAGTTGCTTGAATTAATACTAATGATTATAATCCTAACCAAAACTATAAAAAGAACATCCCGATAGCAACACGAATCATCTTTGATACCATTGCTTTTGATGAATCAAATTATTTAAAAAATACTTCTGATCCATATAAAGAAATTAATTTAGGTTTAAGAATGGTATATTGAACTCGCAACAATGAACCATTCTTTCAAGGTAGTTACGGATCTGGATTAGATCCAGATACCAAAGAAAAAGATAACTCATATCCTCAAGGACTTGATTTTTCTAGGGTACCAGAAATTAAATCATTAAAAGGATTAATATTTTCTGATAATCAAAAAGCATCAAATAATAAACCACGTAAAATCCGTCGTTTAAAGTTATATAATAATTCGCAAATTTTTACAATGACTGCAGACGATATTAATAATGCGGGATTTAATGAAAACTTTGTACTTAATTCCCCTCAACTAAATTCAAAAATTACCTTTAGCAACGGAGAAACTAATCAATTATATATCAGTGGTAACGGAACACTTACATCAATCGGTTTATCCGAATTAAGAACATTAACAAAAACCTTATACCAAGAATTTGCAAGTAAACCTATTTTAGTTGATAAAATTGCTACTAATTTAGCAGCACAATTACAACAAAACGGATACAATGTGCAAGTATATAGTGATCAAGATACATTAGAAATCACATAAAGGAAAATATGAAACACTTAAAATTAGATTTTTCAAAAGCCCCATCATTAGAAGAATTAAAATACTTACAACCTAAAATAACCCAAATCCATAATGATATAGTTAACAAAAATGTCGCTGAAAAAGATTGGTTAGGTTGATATAATCTACCTGCTGATTATGATAAAGATGAATTTAAAGCAATGCAAGAGAAAGCCGATTTTTGATTTAAAACTGGAATCGAAGTTGTTGTTGTCATTGGAATTGGAGGTTCATATTTAGGTGCTAAAAGTGGTTATGATTTTATCTACGGACCTTATTCAAGCAAAAAACCTAAAATGGAACTTTTATTTGCTGGAAATGATATTTCAGCAGAAACATTAGTTGCAAAACTAAAATATGTTGATGATAAAAAATTTGCTATTAATGTAATTTCCAAATCCGGAACCACATTAGAACCATCAATTGCTTTTCGTGAATTTAGAAAATTGCTTGAAAGTAAAATCGGTGATCAAGCAAGCGATTATATAGTTGCAACAACCGATAAACAAAAAGGTGTTTTATTTGAATTAGCAACCTTAAAAGGTTACCAAAAGTTTGTTGTTCCTGATGATGTCGGTGGACGCTTTTCGGTATTAACAGCAGTTGGTTTATTCCCGTTTTTATGTGCTGGAATCGATGCAAAAGGAATTTTAGATGCAGCAAACCAAACTAATAAGGAACTTTCTGAATCAAAACTTGAATCAAATCCTGCTTACTGATATGCTGCTGCTCGTTATCATTTATATAATAACAATTATGCTATCGAAATGATGGTTTCATATGAACCAAAACTACAATACTTCTTAGAATGATGAAAACAACTGTTTGGTGAATCTGAAGGAAAGGATGGAAAAGGGTTATGACCTACCAGTTGCTTATTTTCTACCGACTTACACTCGCTAGGACAAACGATTCAAGATGGTAATAAAATTCTTTTTGAAACTGTTTTAACCTTAGAAAACCCTTCTGCTAACATTGAATTTTCAAAAGAAGCAATTGATTATGACAAACTAAATTACCTAGCTTCAAATAATTTACACCAAGTTAATAACATTGCTTTTAATGCTACTGCAAATGCACATCATATCAGTGGTAAAATCCCTGTAATTCATATGTTATTTGACACATTTAATGAAGCAACCTTAGGAACCTTATTTATCTTCTTTGAACGAGCATTAGCAATGAGTGCATATTTATTAGGAGTTAATCCGTTCAACCAACCTGGTGTCGAAGTATATAAAAAGAATATGTTCAGTATGCTAGAAAAGAAATAATGAACAAAAAACGATTAGGACAATTCTTTACTATTTGTAATCCATTTGATAATATTATTTTCTTTAAGTGACTTAAAGAAAATAATTTATTATCCCATAATATCACATATTTAGAGCCTTTTGCGGGTTCTAATAATATACCTTTCTTGTTATCACAACTTAATTTAAATAACCCATGAAAATGTTTTGATATTCAACATTTTTATGATCAAAACAACAATCAAATTAATCATTTTGATAAATATCAAATTAACATCAATGATTCATTAAAAAACTATCCTAAAGGATATAAATTAGCTATTACTAATCCACCGTATTTAGCAAAAAATAATGCAACACGTTCTAAGATAAATAATGATTTTGGTGGTTATGATGACTTATATAAATATGCTTTGGATATTATGCTTAAACATACTGATTTTGTTGCCGCAATTATTCCTGAAACTTTTATCACATCAACTAATTTAAATCTTAAAAGTCGCTTATATGCAGTAATTTCGTTGCAAATGAAAATGTTTAATGATACTGAATGTCCAGTTTGTCTTGCTTTGTTTAACAAAAATCCTACTGAGGATTTTTTGGTATATAAAAATGATGTTTTTATCGGTTGATATAAAGAGTTAAAACAACTTCAAAAGCAACCACAAAATCAATATAAATTTGTTTTTAATGATAATAATGGACAAATATGATTAAATGGCATCGATAATACAAAAAATGATAGTATTATGTTTTCGTTAGCAGATTCAAAATGCAAAAATGTCAATAATTCATCACGAAGTTATACAAGAATTAAATTGCCTAATGACTGAAATCTTGATGATAGTCAATTAAAAGCATATATCAATGCATTAAACGATTATTTAGTTAAATATCGCTGCGAAACTAAGGATGTGTTTTTATCTTCGTTTAAAGGTTTAAGAAAGGACTTTAAATACCGTCGTAGACTTAGTTGGACTGAGGCAAAACGAATAATGAGTGTTGTTTATGAACTAGGTGGTTATGATGATTAACTGAGAATTGGAATTAAGAAAAAGAAGAATGCATAATATCAAGGATGTTAAAAGATTGCTGATACAAAATGATAAATCATTGCTAGAAAAAATTTATAAGGATGCAAATAGATATGATTTAGATGTTGATTTTATTAAGGATAAAATCATAAATGAGGATATTTTTGCTCTCATAAGATATGCAAAAGATCCAAATAAACAAAACATCCACGAAGATATTTTACTCGAATACTTTCACAATTAACTTTATAATGTTACCATCCACAAATTACCCAAAACTGGTAAGAATGCTAAATTTATCAACAGTTTCGGAAACATCCTTAATTTATCTGATCGTGAATATAATGAAATTACAAACAAAAGTATCGACTTTGAATTCATCAAAGACGATATAATTTTTTATTGCACTTTCAAATATACCAATGAAAAAGGTGGTGCTCAAGATAATCAAAGAAACGATGTGATGATATTTATTGAAAATGCTAATAAAAATCAAGATGACAAAGTGAAATTCTTAGTCATCTTGGATGGAAATTACTATGTTGATCAAATTAATAAGATTAAAGAATGTATTAATTCTGAAAAGACATTTGTCTTAAATTCATCACAAATATATGATTTCTTTGAATTTAAGACTTATCAAAAAGTAAAATAAATTATTTGAAGATATCCTTAAATTGATCAGGGTATAAATATGCCATTTTCTTTACAACCTGCTCAAAAGTAGTTGGATTATAAGGTAATCCACGATTTTTTAAATATGCATATTTTTGTGTATCAAAAACTAAAAAATTATTTGATCCTCAGTTTCCGGCTTGCTTATCTAAACCAACTACATTACCGTCACTATCATAAACTCCACTACCTGATGAACCACTTCCCCAGTCAAAATCTGGAACTTCTCCTCATAGTGCAGGACGAACTGCATCAATGGTGCTTTTATCATTACCATAATATTTAATCGGGTTATTACCTATTAAATATTCGCGATAGCGTAACCCAGGATAACTTTCTTGATTACCTAAGGTAACAACCTTAGGTAAAGTTGCGATATAGAAGTTTAAATTATTAAAGGAACTAAGATATAAAGATAAATCCGAAATGTTTAATGGTTTAAGGTTTTTGAAATTAAGAAAGTGCTTTATTGCATTTTTTTCATGCTGAGTTAGCAATCTTTCTTTGTATTTATATGTATCCAAATCTTTACCATCAAAGGTTGTAAAAATTGGTTTGAAATCTACAATAGCAACAATCGCATCAAGATTATTATTTGTGCTTCTGCTGATAATTTCTCCATCAGTATTTTTAAAATTTCCATATGAATTTTGAACTTGTCCGCTAAAATCTAAAAATAAATCAAAAGTTATTCCTTGTTCACTGCTTGGTATTTCAAAATCAAACATATCACCATCAGGTGTTAGTTTTGGATATGTAAATTTTTTATCATTTGTATCATCCGAAGCATTATTTGCTTGTTTATCAGTATAAATTGGTAAATATTTATTGTTTTGTTGATCTTGGGTCGGTCTGTTAATATTAGTCGAAGAAATCAATTTAGGATGTTGAACTACAATTCTTTCATATCCGTTATGATGTTGCGTTCAAGTTCCAATCCCTGAATGACGATTGGTGTTTCAAACATGAAAATTAACAAAGGCATAATAACGAAAATCATTAGGATTATCATTAACTTTGGCAAAGATATTTCAAGTTCCATCAGCATCAGCATTTAAACTAAACACTCTGGATCTACCCTCTTCGATTGGTTTAACTGAATCTTCTTTATATAAACGTTTTGAACGGTCATCCTTGGCAGGTGCATCATCTAAAATATTATTTCTCGCTTCTATATTTTGAACTGTTTGATTATGTGTTTTTAATTCATATGTATTTTTATAACCAATTGATGAACCTTGAATTGAGTTTTTATCAAGTTTCTTAGCTTGTTTAAATTTAATTTTTTCATCTGTATCAGTTTCATTTTGAATTCAATTTACAAAAAATTCATTTCTCGAAATAAATGCTGAGCGACTAGTTGAATGATTATGTGTAGCAAGGATGTTATTAAAATGGATATTATTATTTCTTGTATGTAGTTTTAATGTAAGTTGATTATTTGTTAATGATAAACTAAATTTAATATTGCTCTTAATTTTTGAATACAGACTTTGTTGAAATGCAGGTGTTTCAGAAACATAATCATACATAAAATCAACATCATCAATATATTGATTTTCTTGCAAGGTTTTCAAAGAAACAGGAACTCTAACACGCGAATGAATATTATCAAATTCATTTGCATCCTTAAACTCTCTTGGATTTAAATCAAGTTCAAAAACAAATCAGAAAATTATGTTCTCTTTATCAAAATCACTTGGGATAATAATTGAATTTAAATCTTCAGAAATAGATGCAGTAGCATTATTTTCGCTTAATTTAAAAATTGAATCATTAAGATATTCTCGAGTTTTAAATCAATGAATTTTTTGAGCTATATTATTTTTTGTAATTGTGTAATTACGGTCTGGATGGTTTTCTTTTGAATTTTTATATCTGGTTTTTCAGTTAAAATAATCAAAATTATAGTCTAAAACTGCATTGAAATTTTCAGGTGAAAAAGTAATGTTGCTTTGATGTGTTGTAGATAATAAATCATACTTTTTCACCTTACTTACAGATGAACCATCATCAAGTTGGTTTTTAAGTTTATTTTCTGATGTTCAGTCAAAATTATATGAAAACTCAATGTTCTTATTAGTAACTTCTTTTCTGGGAATAAAATTTAGATAACTTTTATTATTTACTACATCAATATATTTAAGTTTATACTTAATTTGTTCTTGAAAGGCTGCAAGTGAAAATTTAGATAAATCTTTAAAAGGGATATAAATTTTCTTACTTGCTGGCACAGCATTTTCAACATCAAAGGCTTGATCTTTGTTTACAATAACAGTAGGACCAAACGGAAAATCTGTTTTCTTTTCTTCTTTATAAACTTTTTTCTCTACTTCAAAGTAGAAAACAAAAACTTTATCTGATAAAATTTTAACTTGTTCAGTTGTTCAATTAAATGAAGTTGTTGCAAAAATCTCCTTTGTGTTCTGATTTTTATAAATATCAAAGTTTTGCAACATTAAATTATCAAATGAATTATTTTTCTTAGAAAACTTATATTTTGACTGCAAATTAAAGATTGCTACTTTATCATTATTAATAACAAGTTGGGTAATAATATAGTCATTTTGATAGTTACTTAGATTGCTTGCATTAAATGAAAGTTGATTACTATTAACACTTAAATCAATGTATTTTACTCAAGGATTATATTGGTCAAAACTTTTTACCAATGCTTTTGCAGATGTTATGCCTTCCGATGTGTTAGTAATATTTATGGTTATAGTATCGCTTGTAACATTTATGCTAGAAACATCTACATTAGATGTTTGAGTATATTTGTTTTCAGTGTCATTTGAACTTGTTTTAGTAGTAGGAGCATCTAAATAATTAAAATATATAGGATAATAAGAATCTTTTGTTTTTAATGTATCTTTATTCAATTCATGAAAATCATTAGATGTTTTAATATTTAAATCATTCTTTGAAATTAGATTAGCATTTTGCAAGGTAAAAATGTTACCATAGTTTTTGATATCATCATTTGAAACTGGTGCAGTATTTTCTTTTTGTGGTTGTTTTTCTGTGACAGTAAATGAATATGTGCCTGAGAAACTATTTTCAAATGTTTTTCAATTTCCATTTATATTTACTTGAAAGTTTTTAAATGTATATGTTCCATTCGAAAGATTGTTTATTGTAAAAGTATAATTTGTTGCATTATTTAATGTTATTTCACTGCTATAAATATCACTCCCATTTTTTGTTAATACTATTCTTGCAGATTTATTTTGATAAATATCTTTTATGTTATTTATAGTTACATCAACTTGGTTGTTAGCATTTGAATTTGGTTCTACCAATAGCGAACTATGATAAATATTAACATTAGTTACTTGATCTGGTAATGACAAGGTTTTAAAATTAAATTTGTTATTTGAATCGCTATAAATTAAATGATCTTGATTATCTTCATTATATGAAATAGATTTAATAAAATAACTTGTATTTTCACTTAAGTTATCTGCATTAATATTTAGTTTTAGCTGATTAGGACTTAGAATTTGGTAAGTAGCATTGTATCGGTAATCATTACTCAATATAAGTTTGAAAGTTAAATTCGGCTTAATAGTATTAAAATTTTTTGTTTGGATATTCAAAGATAAATTAGCAGAATTTGTAGTTATTTCAGATGACGAAAATTGTGCATTATTAAAGTCAAAATGATATTCATTTGGTTTTGACTCAGGATTGTTAGAGTTATCTGTTAAAGTTGTAAAAGAGATTTTTTGGGAATCCGAAGTGATTATATCGATGTTATTTAATAAAATTTGTGAAATATGATATGTAGAACTAGCAGCAAGATCACTAATTTGGTAAGAAGATGTGTTGTTATTTACAACAAAATCCTTATCAAATCCACTTTTGAATCGAATTTTAAGATTATATTCTTTATTAGGTTCCAAATTTTGTAAATCTAACGATAAATTTACACTATGTGATTTTATATCAGTTGTTTTAATACTTCTTAAAATAGGATTCGCTTTAGTTTTGAAGCTAAATTTATTAGAATAGTTATTGGTATATATAACTTTACTACTACCATTAGAAAATAAAATGCTTTTGATAAAATAATTTGTATTAGCTTTCAAATTAGTTGCATTTACAGTTAATTTAATTTGATTTAAATCGATAACATTATAACTAGCATTATAGATTTGATCATTATTTAATATCACTTTAAATGTTGAATTTACATCTGAATTATTAAAATTTTCACTATTAAAAGTTATCGATGCATTAGTTGAATTTGTTGTTATTTCACTTGTTTTAAAAACTGCATTATCAAAATTAAATTTATACTCTTTTTGTTGTGGCTGGTTAGTTTGCATATCATCTAATGTTTTAAAAGATATTTTTTGATTATCTGATGTAATAACTTCTTGGTTATTAAGTAGAATTTGAGCAATTTGATATGTTGTATTGGTTTGAAGATTATCAATCAAGAATGTAGCATTTTGAGATGTTAATAAGAAATCATTTTGCATTCCATTGGTGAATTTAATTTTAAGATTATATTGTGTATTTGTTTGCAAATTGTTAAAAGCAACATTTAAATTTGCACTATTTTTTGTTATATCTGATATATTTACAGATTTTAAGGCAGGATTTATTGTATCAATAGATGTTGTTTGAAAAGCAAACTTATTAGCATCGCTATTTTTATAAATTTCTTTGCTTTGTTCTTGATTAACTAATAAAATAGATTTAACATAATAACTTGTGTTAGCACTCAAACCACTGGCATTAATGCTTAAACGAATCTTATTGCCATCTAAAACATAAGTTGCATCATAGTTTTTGTCATTATTTAAAACTACTTTAAATTGCACATTATTATTTCGAAAATTCTTTGCTATAAAATCCAAAACAACCGATGCAGAATTTGCATCAGTTTTTAAAACATTAAATGTTGCATCATTAAAATCAAACATACTTTGATCATCAGATTTTTTAGTTGTAAAAGTAATTTTTTGATTATTATTGTTAATAATATTTTGCGAATCAAGCAAAATTGAATTGATATGATATGTTGTATTAGCTGTTAAATTATCAATTGTAACTTTGATAGCTTTATTAGAATTAACACTAATATGCTTAGAAATTCCATTACTTAATTTTACTTCTAGATTATAAGTTTTATTTAGTAATAAATTATCGATTTGTATTGATATAAGTGCATTATTTGAACTTGTTGAAACAACTACAATATCTTTTAAATGTGGTTGTTTATCCGAATTATTTGCACATGCAATAGTTATAATTGGTGTTGCTAAAACAAGTGGCATTATAGTTCATAATTTCTTTTTCATAACAGTCCTTATTCAGTTGTTTAATCCTTATTTATAATGTTGAAAATATCATTATAAAGTTCTCATTCAGGCTTTGTCACATTTTCTTTTGGTAGTTGGTAAGATATAACTTTATTTGTAGTCTGATTAAATACAGATTTTGCTTGCAGTGCCTTTAGCATCACTTGAAGTTTTGCTCTTGTATATTTTGTTTTCTTGTTCGGATAATTTTTATCAAGCAGATACATAATATATTCTTTTAAAAAACTTGCTAAACAAATCAATAAATTATATGCATCATAGTGGTTTTTTTGATATATATACCAAAATTCATTTCGAATATCATCTTCAAATAAGTCAACATTTTTTAGAACTTGTTTTGCATCTGAATCAACCTTTTTAATCATCGATGCAGTAATATCTATTAAATTAGTTTTATAAACCAAATAACCATCGAGTTCCTTTGATTTCTCAATTGATTCTAAATCGAGATCCATTATTGGGTCTTCATCTAAAAAGCGTCCTAAATCATATCCTGATAAATTACCCAAAGTTCTCTCATCTTCAGCAGTATTTTCATAATCTTCTAAAAATTCATTCCTTAACATCTGATCTTCATGTTCAAGTTTTTTATTTCAAATTATAACCTGTTTAATATCATACGTTTTTGAATCAATTTGTAGTTTTTTGTCTCTTTGTTTTTCTTTACTTCCATCTTTAAAATGTTTATAATCACCTTGATCCAGAATGTAATCAAAATCTGAACGATCACCATAAAATGCAGAAATTGATGTAATGAAATTTATATTGTTTTCAAGCATATAATGAATATTTTCTTCAGTTATCATTTCTTTTTCTATTGAAAATGTTGGATTTGAATTAGGAAACATTTTTAAATAAGCATCTAAAAAGTCGGCAAGATACTGGGATTCATCACCAAAAGTTACATTATAAGTTTGCACAAACACAGGAGCACCTAACTTGTTAAAAGCCGCAACAACATTCTTTTGGGTTCGTCAAAAATCATTATAGGAGTATTTTGTTCCTGCTTTTTTAGAATTATCGAATTCTGCATATGTCATAGGTTTAACTGCAACATATAAAATTTTGCTATCTGTCATTTGCTCACTAATTCTTTGAACATTTTTATATAATATTTTATGATTCTTTCAAATATTATTAAGTGCTTTTATGTATATATTATCTTTGTAGTCTGATTTTTTATATATTTTATCAAGTTCAATTAATTTATCCGATGCTCCCCTTACATCTGTTAAAAACAAATTAAGTAATGTCATAGTCACAGTGTTTTTTAAATCATCTTTATCATATTTAAAATGATCAAACAAACCGATGTTATTAATTAGTTTTGTTAATCATAATTCATTAGGATTTCTAGTTGGATAAGTTAATTTTGCTTCCGATAAAGCGTTTTCAATATATGCTTTTAAATCTGTGTAATCTTCATTAACTATATTTTTTAAATCATAATCACTAATAGCAGATTCAATCAATGGTATATGTCATGGATATTTTTTACTTAATTTAGTATATAATCCTAAATCCACAACATTAGTCATTTTATCCATACCATCATAATTCTTTTGTTTTGCTATATAAACATGAAGATTTTTATCTGCATTATTATCTAAATTTACAACTAATTTCATAGTAAAATTATATCACTATGAAATTAAAAAACTACATAGAAAACTATGCAGTTTTAGGTTTTTTGTATCATTTTATTAGTTTGCTTGCTTCAAAATATATAGTAAGTAATAATCCAAATAATATCGGTGCTAACCAATATGCAACATTATAATTAGTTATCTTAGAGATATCAGCCATTTTAAATGCTACTCTTATTCCAGGTACAAATGCTACAAAGATTACACAAATCAATGAAAATAGTGATGCTGCATAAACTAATTTATATTCTTTAATATTACATCTAAAGATAGATTTTACAGACATCAAATTAATTGAATTAATACTTGCACCAACTCCTAAGGCAATGAATGTTGCAGTAGATGTCAGTTTGATAAAATCATCGCCTTTGATGTTATTAGAAATGGCCACTAAAGCAGCTGTCAAATATGCTAATAGAGCACCAATTGAGATAATTACACTTTGAATAAGTAATTGCTTTCATAAACCATTTGCAAAAATACTCTGGTTCTTATTAATAGGTTTTTGCTGCATCACATCTAAATTGCTTGGTGTCATACCTAGTGCAATCGCTGGTAGTCCGTGAGTTAATAAGTTAATTCATAAAAGTTGTGAAGCCGATAGCACTATTACTTCAGCATCCGCTATTATGTGTTTTTTAAAGATAATTGATAAAACAAACAATCCGATAATCATTACAATAATTTCACTTAATGAAGAAACTAAAAGGTTTAAAATAACAGTTTTGATGCGATTATATGTTTCGCGACCACTTTTAATTGCTTTAACAATTGTAGTGAAGTTATCATCAGTCAAAATCACATCTGCTGCTTGTTTTGATACATCAGTCCCTGTAATCCCCATTGCAACACCAACATCGGATGCTTTTAAAGCAGGAGCATCATTTACTCCATCACCAGTCATTGCTACTACTTCATGATAACCTTGTCAAGCTTTCACTATTCTTAATTTATCAGTCGGTGACACACGAGCATAGACACTAATATTACGAACATTTTTATATAACTCATCATCAGTCATCGTTGCTAATTGAACTCCTGTGATAGCTTTATCACCATATTTATAAATTCCTAAATCAGTAGCTATTGCTGTAGCAGTAGTAAGATGGTCACCGGTAATCATAACAGGGTGGATACCAGCTTGTTTTGCTATTTCAATACTTTCTTTAACACCTGCCCGAGGTGGATCTTGCATTGCGATAAGTCCTAAAAAGACTAAATTATTTTCATCATCAAATGTAATTTTTTCAGCACTTGCATCCATTTTTTTATAACCAACTGCGATTACACGGTAAGATTTTTGTGCCCAACTTTCATTTAATTGGTATTGATATTCACTAGCATCCTTGCTCTTAGCAAAAATTACATCAGGGGCACCTTTAGTTATTAGAATTTTTTCTCCTTTCGGATTCTTTACCAAAACTGACATTGTTTTTCGATCTGAATCAAAAGGAAGTGAATCTAATTTTTGAAAAGCTTGATAAAACATCTGAGCAGAGTTTTGGTTATCTAGTCCAAACCTAAGTATTCCAGTTTCGGTTGGGTCCCCTACTTCAATGTATTCTCCATTTTCTCCTATTTGCACACTAGCATCACAACAAGCAACAAAAGCACCTAATGCCGAAGATTTTTCATATGGAACATCTGGATCAATTGCATCATATAAATGCATTACAGTCATTTTATTTTCAGTAAGTGTTCCGGTTTTATCTGAACAGATTACACTAGTAGCTCCTAAGGTCTCAACTGCAGGAAATGCTTTAATAATGACATGTTTTTTAGTCATTGTTGCTACACCAATAGCCAATAACACAGTTGTAAAAGTAATCAATCCTTCTGGAATAGCAGCAACAGCCAGTGAAATCCCTATTATTACAGCATTAGAATAAACTTCTGGGTTATTTCAAATGTTTGTGAAAACATTTGAAATAATAAATTGAATAACTGTTGTTATAACTAATAAAACAACACCTGATATTCCAAAAAGTTTACTTAATTTATTAAGTTTAATTTGTAAAGGAGTAAATTGCGGTTTTTGTTCTTGAATCAGTTTATTAATATTACCTATTTGAGTGTCTTTTCCAATTGCGACTACTTCTGCAACACAGTGTCCGTTAGTTAAATAAGTTCCCGCAAAAACGCGATTGGTATTTTCAATAATATTTTGATGTTGATTATCTTCTAATGCGTTTTTTTCAACAGGTAATGATTCACCAGTCAAGGCCGCTTCAACAACATTAACACAGTAAGCTTGCAATATTTTTGCATCGGCTCCGGCATAATCTCCTGCATCTAAAACAATAATATCACCTACAACCAATTCTTCAGCCGGTAAATGCATCAGTTGTCCATCACGATACACTTTAGAAATCAATTGATTGTTTTTTTCTAATGCTTTAACTGCTTGATCACTTTTTATTTCTTGATATGTACCTAAAATCGAATTTAAAACTATCACTATTAAAATAATTAAAGGTTCAATAAATCCAACAATAATATCCGTTTGACTTTTAGAATTTTTACTTACTGTTTCATATATTGCAACTGCAAATGAAAAAGCTGCAGCAATTAAAAGCAAAATAATCATAAAGTCTTTAAATTGTGATATAAAAACTTTAAAAATATTTAATTTTTTTTCACTAGTAATTTTATTAAATCCATTTTCTTGTTGTTTTTGTTTTGCTTGTTGTGATGTTAAACCACTATAAATAATATCTTGATTCAAAACTCTCCTTTCTTAGATATAAAAACACAAATTAATGTGTTTTTATTATTCTATTTTATCTTTTGTTTCTATATCAATGTCTTCTATATCTAAATTAATATTAGGATAAGAACCATTTATATTTAAATCATTAACTATTTTAATTTTATTTATCATTCTAAAGTTATGTATTATTATTCCACCTAATGCAAAAATACCTAATAATCCTAATGTGCTGACATAATTAAGGTATGGAATATTATGAGATGCAATGCTAAGTGCAAGCAAAGCATACATAAAAGGTCATAATTTCTTAATTTTCTGCATTTGAATACTTTGAAAATCATCGTGATAGAGGAAAACCAAGGTAACTATACCAATAATAAACATAATTGCAAAAATAACATAAGAAACAATTGCTACAGGGGATGAAGAATCAGCTAAAAAATTCAAAATTTTATATCCTGTTTCTGTTTCATTTAATTTTTCATCATCACTTATACTCTTTATTATTCCTACAAATAAAATAATTATATAAACAGTTGCAATTAATTGTTGTAAAATAAATAACCCAAAAAAACCTCAAGTCAAAAAATATATTCTTTTTTGTTTTTTATCCATAATTTGTTTATCCTTATATATAAAAATTATAACTATTTTTTATTTTATATTAAGGATATTATTAACTTTTTAACAACAACATAAACATAATAAATGCAGATGCGATAAAAACTACACCTAAAAATAATGGAATATTATACTTTGCTCGCTGCCAAGCAGGTAAATACATTCCGGTTGCTTCATAAGTAGTTTTTTTGTTTCTAGGGTTATCACGATTATATTCATCCATTTGTAACTGCTTATAATTACGAATTTTTGCTATGGAATATTTAGCATAAATTACAAAACAAATTAATGCTAAAACAACAAATAATACTCCCAAGGGAATTAAGGTGTTTTTAGGTATTTTTTCTGCTGCTCTACCTGGAACGTCTACATCAAAATACATAAACAAATCATTCAAATTAAATATCATATTTTTATTTTAGCAAAATTTATTTTTTGAATAAATTATTAGCTTTTTTGTACTCGTATAATTGCACCATCTCTTTAAGTTTCGCAACTGATGCACTATCATCATAAGGTTTATTATCTTTTTCATTAATTCACAAAATTACAAGGTAATAAACAAAGATTTTTTGTTGAATTAAATATTCTTCTCAATAATTTTCATAACGATCTAAGAAAATTTGTTCTTGCTCTGGATTTAAAAATGAACCACAAATAAAGTATGCTAAATCAAAATGCTTATCACCCATAGATGCATATTCTCAATCTACAAAATAAATTTTTCCTTGTTCATCTTTAACTATATTGCCAGATCATAAGTCATTATGCAATGGACGATTATTTTCGCTATGAGAAAGGATGTTATTGATGCGTTTATAATATTCATCGATAACAGGTACTTTCAAGCCTTTGTCTCTTATAATGCGACGGTATTCTTTAACACGTGCCGCATGATTAGTTTTTGGAAATTTTAAACCTGAATCATGTAATTTACGAAAGTTATCAGCAATTTGATGTAAATCAGATGTGCTAAAATCTACCTTTACATTTTTAATAAACTCCCATTTTGAATGATTTTGATCATTTTCAAGTAATTTTGGTACAAAATCAAACACTGAAAGGATGCTATAATCAAGTTTATGATTAAATTTATCAAACTTTTTATATTGCAAAAAGTAATCACCATCGTGATATGATTCATTTGTATAACCGATATTAATTTTTTCCATTTTACTCCTTTATTTTGAAATATTATATATTTAAATAAAAATTTAAAGCATAAAATGTATAATATTAATTATGTCTATAAATAAAGAGAGTTTTTTAAAATCTAGATTAATCCCTGCATTAATAATGTTAATTGCATTAGTTGCTTTATTGGTGCTAACACGATATAGTTTTTATTGATCATATCCATTATATCAAAGCTCATTAGGTGGTTTTTGAGCAGTGCGAGCAATAGCATTGATTTTTGTTTTCATTTTTGCATATTGAATCTTTTTTGAAGTTTCCTTAGCCTTTTTACAGCATAAAATTTATGCTGCTATTCAAGCACTGTTGCTAAATTCATTAATGTTTTTAGGAACTAATTTTTTAAACTTAGTTATCACATCAAGTAATATAAGCAGTTTGGATGCTTTTGAATTAAGATTATGAACTGATTGACAAGCACACTTGATGTTATTGGTTAATGTTCTTATTTTTATTATTTTTAGAATTATCATTATCAAAAATGTTTATTTTACAGAATTATTTTTAAAGGCATTGTTGTTTTTACTAACTAGTTTAATATTAAGTTTTTTCATAAAAACATTTTTATTTTTAAACACTGTTTCATCTGGTTTAGAATATATCCTCTTATTTATTTTAATCGCTGTTAGTTCGGATATAGGTGGATATTTTGGTGGAAAATACCTAGGACATAAGATGTTTAAAAATAAAATGACACCATTAATTTCGCCTAAAAAGACTTGAGAAGGTGCTTTTGTAGGGTATGTTGCTGCACTAATAATTAGTTTTGTGTTTATTTATGCTTATTTTGGAGTTGCAAAGGGGTATGATATTAATACCGATGTTGCATCTGTTCTAAATTCATCTAAAAATACCACTGCTGCAATAGTTATTTTGCTTACATTAGCGCCAATTGCTGCAATTACAGGTGATTTATATTTTTCTTTTATAAAACGTAAATTAGCAATAAAAGATTTTTCGAGAATTTTAGCAGGTCACGGTGGAATTGTTGATCGAATCGATAGTATTTCACTAATCTTCTTTATTTGAACATTTTTAGCATTATTTAGGGGATAAAATGAGTTTTTACAAAGATCGCACCTTTGCAAACTTTGCTTCAGAAATTGGTTTAGGAAATATTGAAGCATTTTCTGAAGCATACATTGCTGCAATTTCAGAACTGCAAACACGAAATTCAAAAAGAATTATCGAAGTAGATTTAAAGCTACCATATGCACCAAAAATAACTGATTTAGTAAAACTTCTAAAAGCATTAAAAAGCGAACGAGGAAGCAAATACCGTGTTATTTATAGCATTAATGACTATGTTATCGATGCTCCGATGTTTCGTGATTATATTACCACTATTATTAAGTCAAAAACAAAAAGTAAAATGTTTGTAAATTTGGATAACATGCTAAATCAAACACCTAAAAATCTTTATGTAAATCATGAAAATCAAAAGTGATTTATTTTATACGATGATGCAAGTATTAAGTACGAGGTAGTTGAAGCAATTGAATTTTTAACTAAAAAAATGCACGAATTTGGTTTATTGAAATTTCAAATCGGATCTCAATTTTATGAAAAAGTTATTGAAGAAGAGATCCCTGATGTTGATTTAAATTTAGTATATCAAAAACTCAAAGAAGAACAAGTTAGAGTTGAAATCCCTGCACAAAATAGCAATAAACCGTTAATCAAAAGAAAATCAAAAGAGTATTATAAAACATCAATCAAGGATATTGATAATTTAGACCACAATAAAGAACAGCATTATATTAGTGTTGAAGGAATGATTTATAAAACCGATATATCTGATAATGCAAATTACAAAATTAATAAGTACTTTATAACAGATTTTTCAGATGCGTTGCAATGTATTCAATATCTAAACAATGATGCAGAACAAGTTGAAACCTTTAAAATAAATGATTTTGTCAAAATCAACGGGGTATTAATTTTCAAACAAGTTGGTGCTGAATACCGTCGAACATTAAGAATTTATTCAATTACAAAAATTAATAATCCTATTTCACTAAGAGTTGATGATAATGAAGAAAAAAGAATCGAATTAAATACAAAATCCAAGATGAATGCAATGGACAGTGTCTTTGATGCAGCTGATATAGTTAAAATTGCTAAACAAATGGGACATAAAGCAGTGGCTATTTTAGATTCAAATAGTGTGCAATCTTTCCCCAAATTTGTTGCTGAAGCAAAAAAAGCAGGAATCAAACCTATTTATGGAGCAAGTTTAGATTTAATAAATGAAAATAATCAAATAATATTAACAAAAGACTTTGATGCACATATCAAATTAGTTGAAAGTGAATATGTGATTTTCGATATTGAAACAACTTCACTTTCTCCCAAACTAGGTGAAATAATTGAATTTGGTGCTACTGTAGTTCAAAATGGTAAAAAAATAGGTAGTGAACAATTTTTTATCAAATGCAACAGTAAGCTCTCTGAATTTACTCAAAAACTTACCAATATAACTCAATCGATGCTGGATGATTATGGATTAGATTTGAAAGAAGGATTACAAAAAATCTATAATTTATTAAATAACAAAATCGCTGTAGCACACAATGCTAATTTCGATATGCATTTTATCTTACAAAAATTTATCGATAATAATATGAAACTTCCTAATACAGTTTTTATCGATTCATTGATGATTTCTAGACTTTTATTTTCTGATAAAAACAAGCACTCATTAGGAGATTTTTGCAGTTATTTCAATGTTGAATACAACTCATCTGTAGCACACCGTGCTGACTATGATGCAGAAATACTTTCTCTTGCTTTTATTCAATCGCTTTTTAGTTTTCAACAACAACAAGTATTGACACTAGGTGATTTATATCATTATTTACCTAATCCTGAAGCATTTTATAAAAAAGTTCGTTCAAATTATCAATACAGCATCTTGGCTAAGAATCAGTTGGGATTAAAAGAACTTTTTCAGCTGGTTTCAATGACTCTAACACAAAGATTTTGAGGACAACCAAAACTTTTTTATAATGATTTACAGGGTAAAAAGAATATTCTAATAGGTTCTGGTGGACTAAAAGGTGAATTAATTAATGCACTAATATATTCATCAGATTTGAAAATAAATGAAGTTATAGATCGCTGTGACTATATCGAAATTCCGCATATTGATGCATTAAAACATTTATATATAAACACTGAATATACAAAAGAACAGATTGAAAATCTTTTGAAACAAGTTATCAAATTAGCACTTTCAAAAAACAAAATTGTTGTAGCGATCGGGGATTGTCGTTATGAAAATCCTAATGATCAAATTTTTTATAAGAGTCTTGTTTATGCAAAAGGCCTAGGTGGAAGTCGTCATTTTTTACTTAAAACCAAAAATAGCAAAGAAGAACGTAGCAAAGATAATGAAGATGATAATCAAAAAGACACAATAAAACGAATTGATTTTACTGTTATCCCCGATTTATATTATTTAAATACTAAGCAAATGCTTGAAGGTTTTAGTTATTTAAATTTTGAATTAGCTAAGCTAATTGTAATTGATAACAGCCATAAAATTTCACAGATGATTGATGATGACATCGTTGTTATTAAAGATAAATTGTATACACCTACAGTTGAAAACTCAAAAGAAAAACTTAAGAATTTAGTTTATCAGACTGCAAAAGATAAATATGGAGAAAATTTACCACAAATTATTTCAGAACGCATCAAAAGTGAATTAGATCCCATTTTAAAATATGACTTTGATGTGATCTACTGAATTTCACATCTTTTGGTTAAAAAATCACTTGATAACGGGTATTTAGTAGGAAGTCGTGGTAGTGTCGGTTCTTCTTTAGTTGCAACTTTAGCGGGTATTACCGAAGTAAATCCTCTTCCACCACATTATATTTGTGATAAATGCAAGCATTTTGAATTAGTTGAAAATCCACCTACCACATCCGGCTTTGATTTAGATGATAAAAATTGTCCTATATGTGCAACTATTATGGATAAAGATGGCAATTCAATTCCGTTTGAAACTTTTTTAGGTTTTAATGCCGATAAAGTTCCTGATATTGATTTAAACTTCTCAGGTGATTATCAAAAAAATATTCATGATGAAATCAAACATATCTTTGGTCAAGATAAAACTTTTCGTGCTGGGACAATCTCAACAATACAAGGACGTACAGGTTTCGGTTATATAAAAAATATGGCTGAAGAATTTAATATTCCATACTCAAACGATTTTATTGACTTTTTATCAACTAAATTAGAAGGTGTCAAGCGCACAACTGGACAGCATCCGGGTGGAATCATTATCATACCAAATCAATTTAGTGTTGAAGACTTCACCCCGATTAATTTCCCTGCTGATGATATTAAATTAGATTGAAAAACTACACATTTAGATTATCGTGCAATTCACGATAATATTATTAAGTTTGATATTTTAGGACATGTTGATCCAACAGCAATTAAAATGTTAGAGACATTAACAGGTTTAAATGTTAAAACTGACATTCCTAAAAAAGATGCAAAAGTAATGTCGCTTTTTTATTCAACAAAAGCTATGAACATCAAACCAGATGACATCGGTAATGAAACAACTGGAGCATTAGGATTACCAGAATTTGGTACACAATTTGTTCGTAAAATGCTTGCTGAAGCACAACCTAAATCATTTGCTGATTTAATTTCGCTTTCTGGCCTTTCACACGGAACCGATGTATGAAAAGGTAATGCACAGGATTTAGTTAAAGAACACGGGATGTCATTGAACGAAGTTATCTCCTGTCGCGATGATATTATGAATTTTCTTATCTCGCTTGGTGTTGATCCACTTTATTCATTCAACATTATGGAAAAAGTGCGTAAAGGGAAAGGATTAACACCTGAAGAAGAAAATGAATTACGAACACATAATGTACCTGAATGAGCAATAAAAAGTATGAAATTAATTAAATATATGTTTCCAAAAGCGCATGCTACTGCTTATGTTTTAATGGCTTGACGGGTTGCATGATTTAAATTATATAAACCATTAGAGTATTATGCAACTTATTTTAGTACTCGTGTTGAAGAATTTGACTTAGATACCTTAGTAGAAGATATTGGGATGCATAAAATAAATGAAAAAATTCGTGAATTAAATGCATTGGTAAATCCTAAAGTGAATGACAAACAACTTCTAACTACCTTAGAAATAGCACGTGAATACTATGCTCGTGGATTTAGCATCAGTAATATAAATTTAGAAATTTCAAAAGTTAAGGAATGAGTTATTGATTATGAAAATAACTGTCTAATACCTCCATTTACAACTATTAAGAGTTTAGGTATTGCTGCTGCGGAAAAACTTGTTGCTGCCCGTTCTGAAATGAAATTTAAATCACGTGAAGACTTTAAAACACGAAGTGGAATCAATCAAACTTTGTATAAAAGGTTATTAGAACTTAAAATACTAGATCACTTGCAGGAAAATGATCAAATGACTTTATTTTAATCTAACAAAACATGTATTTTGTTCATACAGGTTTTTGTAAAATGAATAATAAAATCTGTAGAATTTGCTAATATTTTTGTATACTTAAAATAACATGTAAAGAGGTTATTATGAAAAATAAAAAATATAAACGCATCATTTCCAAATTATTTATTTCTTCTGCTATTTTACTTCCTACAATTGCATCAGCTTGTACATCAAATGATAATGGCAATTATGGTTCAAAAAAACCAAAAAATAATCCTAAAAATGATGAAAATAAAAACACTTTAAAAGTAAATAATATAACAGTTGATAATGTAACTGATAATTCTGCTGCTATTGAACTTTATTTTAGTGCGACATTGCATAAAAATGATCAATTAAAAATTGCTCTTATGGATTTGAAGACTTCTATAATAAGAAATATAGTGCAAAATGTGAATATAAACAGTAATCGTGTAAGAGTAAGTATCGATGGATTAAGTCCTAATACAACTTATAAAATAGATAATTTGTTGCAAAATAATAATAAGATTGGTTTTTTAAATACAGTTGATAATCGCTCTTTATCATTTACAACTTTAAATCAAGAATCAAATGGTAGCAAAGATGAAAATGGTAACAACCAACAAGGAAAAAATGGTGATGGAGATGATAAAAAAGGATCAGAAAATCCACAAAATCCACATTCTGGCAATATGCCTGATAAAGAACACGAAGAAAGCAAAGAACAAAATCCTGGTTCTGAAAATCAAAATCCAAATAATCACCAAAAAATTGATATTAATGCAACTGTTAGCAGTGTTAGCTACCAAAATCAATTCAATGTTTTGCTAAAACTTGATTCAGATCAAGATTTAGCAAATAAATTTGCACTAATTACAGTAAATCCAATAGACAGTAATAATCAAGTTATTAACCAAGATATTACATCAAATATTGTTACTATAAATGATAAAAATCTTTCATTTAGTTTTAATAATCTTGATTTTAATAGTAAATATCGCATTAAATCAATAGATTTCTTTGAACAAGGAAGCGAAAATCAACTTTCTAAGCTTGATAACATTTCAATTAATAATTATCCAGAATTTAATACACCTTCATTAAATATAAATGTAACTTTTAATGATAATCTAAGTCAAAATCAAGATAGTTATGTGTTAGGTTTTAATACAAATTCTGATTTTAATGGTTATATAGAGTTAAAAGTGGTAAAATCAAGCAATCAAAATCAAGAATATAGATCACTTAGATCGAGTTTGAAACATAAACAAATCAGTTTTTTAAACCTAGATCCGAACACAACATATATTATTAAAGGTGTAAGTCTTTATTCTGATGCAGGTAGTTCAAATCCATTAAATGTAAACATGACTTTCCAAAATAATAAAACTTTTACAACACCAAATCAAAAAATACAATCGAATGCTTTATTAGAACCTAAATATAGTGCAATTAAACAAAATAACATTCCTGTTGTTTATGATTTACAAAATACAGCAACTAGCAAAACAAGTGATCAATTAACTTTGGATAGTATTAAATCAAACAACACAAATCATAGTGATTATTTTACTCAAAAAGAAACAAGCGAAAACAAGCAAAATAATAGTACATTTGCTCAATTAAAAAGTTATATATATGATTCTACACATCAAAAATACAGATTAAATTATTTAGTTCCTAACTCTTTTGCAAAAGCATACACACTAAAAATTCGTAAGAATAATGTTGAAGAAAGTATATCAGCAACCTCAATGAAATATGATCATTATCTATATGAAATACCATATGATCACTCTGCGACAATTGACTTAATTGGATTGATAGATGACAACAATCAAAGTATTAAAACATTCAATAGTAGTTTTGGAATCCATCCATATACATTTAATTTTGATACTACTGTTGATGCAAACATCAGAAGCATTTCAATACAACCTAAAACAGGTAATAACATCGATGTATTTGTTAAAGTTCGGAAGAAGACTTATCCAGATCGTTTAGCATATCTAAATAATACAAAATTAAAGGTATGACGCAATAATAACATCGTTGAAGTAACTGCTACTAGAAGAATTGATGATTATCATGCAACCATTTTAGCTGGTGATCAAATTGTATCATTTGTTTATAATACTAGCACCACCACGCAAATGCATGATTTACCATTAACTGAAATTAATTTTGATTCAAGCAAAAATACATATGATATTAATTCAATAACAGTTGATCAAAATGCTCAAAAAGTGAATGTTACATTAAATTCTAATGTTACAAATGCTAATAATCTAAGTTTTATAGTTAAAGGAATTGATCACAATATTCCATTTATTCGAACTATAACCCCAACAATTAATAATAATATTGCAAGTTTTGATATAAATCAACTTTCAAATGCAAATATTTCATATGTTATAACTAATATTTTATTAAATGATGGATTTATTGATTTAAGTGAATATAAAAAATACCAATTTAATATAACAACAATTGAAAATAATAATTTAAGTGATTTTAATTATTATATGGATCAAAATACTAAAAAAGTTTATGCCTCTGCTTTCTTTAATTTTAATTCACATAACTTAAAATACCTAAAAAATATGTACTTTGATTTTATGTTTGAAAAAGAAACACAAAACTATGATAATCAATTAGTATTAGGATTTGAACCCACAAAGCACATAATGGTAAGATTTGATGATTTATGAAAATTTGAACTACCTAATTTTAATGAATATATTAAATATACACTAAAAAAAGTCCGGATCGTAAAACCTGTTACCTATAAACAATTAGCTACTATTGATGTTGCTGCAAACCTACAAAAAACACTGGCATATCATTTTAATTATGCAAGTGTTGATCAAAATAATTTCTCTGCAAACGGAATTGAACGCAGAACCACAAATGATTTTAGTCGCTATGATTTAAGAAAAAAATGACTAGCAAATGACGCAAACGATACTGTTGATTTTAGTTTATATAATCTATGATCTGTTTCAGAATATTTATCCGATTATACATTCATCAAGGATCGTGAATTTTTAAATCAAGCATATCCAAACCCGATTGTATATAAATTTAACAAAAATTCAGAAACCAAAAAAATTCAACTTTTTGGTCCAAGAGAACAAGTTAAAGCAAAATTATTTAACATTGATAATTCAAACAAAACCACTTCATTAACTAAGAAATTATCTAATTTTAAAAACCTTGATCAAATTCCTGAAAATGAATCATTAATGATGTTTGATTTTGAATTTGAATTACATGATCGCACAAATTATGACTTATACTATGCTTACACAATAAATTCAACAGTTCGTTTACCTTTTAATTTAACCAAACTCAAGCAAACTGGTAAATTAGAGAACTTAAACTTTTATTTTTATCAAATTTTTACTTCACAAGCTGTTCAAGAACACAACTATAATAAAATAAATGCAAAATTTAGTTTTAATTTATATTATGATAGTTCTAACAATACTATTACCTTAAAAGTAATTTCTAAGGATAAAGATTATAATTTTACCCAAGATATAGCCACACATAATATAGGTTTAGAAAAAAATGTTTTCATCGGACCTGCTAGAATCGCTGTAATTCATACAAATGAAAATGTTAAAATCGAATACAACTCAGATAAAGTTGATGCATTATCAAACTTTAATCCAAAAATATCATACCTAAATAATGAAAATATAAATAAAAACTATGATTTTAGCTTTTCTCCAGGTATGTCAGTTGATGATATAAAAACTTGACAATCAAAACGTTTATTTAAAGAAGATAAATCAGATGCTGCTGACTTAATGCGACAACGTGCATTTAGAATCAGTGTAGGAACTTGAAACTTAATTGGTAAGGTTAAACCAGATGATGATAATGATTATCGCTTCTATGTAATGACTAACCACCATGTTGCTGTGCATGTTCCAGTTCCAAATACTCCTACAAGTTTTTACATTCCAACTTTATTAGATCATCCTGCTGCAGGAACATACCAAACTGGTCCTAGTGTACAAGATGGAAAATTGACTAAAATTTATGAATTTGAAAATTATAAATATAACTATCAACTGATTAAAGATTACTATAATATCGGAAGTTTCATTGATAACGAAGGAAGATATCAAAAAGATAACAAAGCAGCAAATCAAGACTTAGTAATTGCAACAATTGATTTAAGATCTATTTTTGAGCAATATCAAGGAGTAGATTTATCAAAAATTCAAATGGATGCACAAACAAAAGAATCAATTAAATACATTTTAAACTGAAAAAACTTGGCACCTACAAAACTCAGTAATGAGGTTAAATACTTACAAGATTTCGATGCATTAAATTGATATGTTGCTTCCTTTCCTGGTGAAAGAACGATTGGTCCTGAAACGGTTAAATCAATCCGTTATCGAGAATACTTATTAATGTATATGCCATACTTTATGAATGATTTAGATTACGAAGATACAAGATATAAATCAACCAAGATATCATTCAACCGTGAAGGGATTGATTTAGCCGGTGGTGCATCAGGTAGTGGTGTATACGATGAAAAAGGTAATGTAGTAGGTCTGATAACCGAAGGATGAAATTCATTTGATGGAGCTATTTCGGCACACTTATTCGCTGGACAAGTACGCAATGTTTTCGGTTCAAAAGACAATAAAATTAATCAAGATTCATTTTATGAATATATCAAACACAATAGTTTCTTATATCCTAAAAAATATACAGATATTTATTGAGATGATGACATAACAATCAAAAATAATCAAAAGACTAACTAGGAAGGTATAATGCAAAAAACTCTAAAAGAACTTGAAAACAAAGTTGTTTTATCAAAATTAAAAGGTGCAATTCTTTGTAAATTATTTGATTTTAAAGGAATGACATATTTTTTACTGGCTTATGAACGTAATAAAACTAGAAGAAGTATTAAGGATTTTGAAAATGAATATGATATTTTCTTAAATAATTCACTAGATTTTATTCCTGTTTATATGAATGTATCCACGTTATATAGAATTGATAAAAAACTCTTTCAAACATCGTTTGTTAAAAATAAAAAAATTATCTTAGATAAAAACACCATTGATGTTTTTGCACATGAACATTTATTAAGTTCGGTATTAGATTTTACAAAATATGACACCGAATATAGAGGTTTAATTGAAATAACATCAGAAAATAATTCAACAAACTTTAATATCCTTTATTTAGGTAATGAAATAAAATTTTACTTTTACATCATAACTAATATAACTGAAATGGAATCAGAATATAATGATGAAATCGCAGAGATATCCAAATCATCTGATGATCCAAACAATAATGCAGCAAAAAAAGAATGAGAAGCAATCAATAGAAAGATTAATATAATCCATAAAGATATTTTATGAGAAATTAGTGATATTGAAGAACATAAAGAATTATCATACGAAATAACAAGAAGGTTTAAGAAGTTTGTAGAAGAAAATAACTTTGAACCCTATGCATATAGTCTTAATCAATTACATCTTATTTATGAAGGCTTATCTGATGGATTAAATGTAAAGGAATATTTAGACCCTAATTTAGAGCCTGCTGAGATGAGTTGAATTATGAAATCCTTGAGAACAAAAGATGAAATAGAGGAAAAACCTGATGAATCAATTTCTGATGGTGATAATATTTTTTTCTCATCAAGAATCATGAAACCATTAACCATAAAAAGTAAAATTAAAAAATAATTTAAATTTGTTTAAATACTATATATAGATAAAAAAGTCGTATTTATAAATATTTTATAAATATTACACAAAATAATGTTAATAAAATTTATTTTTGTGAAAATTAAAAAATGAAAAAAATAGCAATTTTTACCTTAATTATTGCTATTTTTTTAATCTTTTTAGTTTACTTGTATAATTTTGTGCTATTATTTTCATAACTTACTTTTTCATACAAAGTATATGCTTTACCAATAAAACATATAACTAAGGAAATTATGACAGCAAAACAGTTATTATCAACTTATTGAAACAAAAGTGCTTTTCTATTTGAGTTTTTCGCTTCTTTTACACTTGTATTTTTTATTTTGTTATGACTTTTAATAAAATATATGCATAAACCCAAAAACGAAAAGCTTTTTAATACCATCGGATTCACATTAGCTACTTTTTTAGCATTTATCATACCATGAGCTTTATCATACTTCACCGCAAATGTTCCTGCATTTCCACAGCTAAATCCATTAAGTGTGATTTTACAAACTAGATTGCAAGGATTTAGCATTTCTACAGGTGAGGCAGGGACATTAGATAAAGGTGTTTACTATTTAATAGGCGGGCAATTTTCAGGTGCTTTTGGTGGATTAATTGTTTTTGCTGGAATATTTTTCTTAGTAAAAAATTCATTATCTAAAAGTAAGGAATATAAAGAAATTTTTCAAACTTTACAAATTTGAGATTTATTAAAAGTAAGACATCCATATAATGAAAGTTGATGAAAATATATTATCAAAGAATTTATTTTTATTACAACTTTTGTTATTATCGTTCCAATGTTAGGTTATATCAACGACACAAATTATGGAACAAACCCTTACTTCAAACTTTTTATAACATTAATAGTTGTTTGAATCTTTTTATTTATTTCAAGTTTTTTTGGTTTCTTTGCCTTTGATATAGTTTTTAATGTGATTGCTTATTTATTAATAGTTATTGAAATTTTATATCATCTAAAAAGTATCAAATCAAATGATCAAAAAACAAAACAAATAAAACAATTAATGTTATTAGAGACTATAAAAATCACCACAACACTTTTATTTACTGTTATTATCCCACTCATTTACGGAATTGTTGCAGTTGAAATAGGCAAAAGTGTTCCAATGAAACTTAATTTCTAATCTATAAGAAAGGCTCTATGTTTAAAAAATTTAAAAAATTATTTTTGTCTTTATCCCCTATTGTAATTGCTCCAGTTGCAATCGCTTGTTCACACCAAGCGACCGTTAAAAAGGAAGTTGACCCAAAACAACAAAAAAGAGATGAAATTACAAAAGCACTTGCTTCTGATAAACTTACACCTGAACAAAAACAGGATTTCCAAAACAGAATCGGACAAGCAAACACCCTTGAAGATCTTAGTGCAATTTTATCTGATATTAATGCAGCAATTCAAAAAGCAGCAAATACACAACCAAAAACCAATCCTGAACCAAAACCAGGTACACCACTAGACCCACAGCAAGTTGAACTTAAAGCACTTCGTGCCAAAGGGAATGCAGATAATAAAACAAAACTGACTAATGAAACATTATTTTTAAGAAGAATTAGTGATTATTTTAAATATAACGATGTATCTTCACAAGTATTACAATTTAAAGCTAATACTAATGCATCAAATATAACTTTTAAAAACCTAAGTAATAACAACTATATAACTGATTACCTCGATTTTAACGATTCTGCATTTACACAAATATTAAAAGACAAAAAACTAGTAACTGATGAACAAGCTGCTAAGTTATCATATGAATATGACTATCACAACATTCGCCAAGATATCAATAATAATAATGACATCATAATTCCAATGAAAATTCTTATCCCTGTTGAAGCAACAGGAAAGAATTTAAATTTAAAGGCTGAAACCAAAGTTAATTTTGTTCTTAAAGGAATAAAATTATCAACAAGTGATGAAAAAAATTACAAAGATGTAAATGATTTATCTAAAAAATTGCAAAATTTAACACAAGGAGATGTAATTAAAATATCTATTAAAGATAAATCTGATCCTGCTTTTGCTAAAATTCAAGCATTAATCGATGATAAATCAAATGCTATTTATAGTTTTGATGATTTAAATCGTAAACAACTTGCATCGATGTTTAATTTAACATATCCAGATTTTTCTAATTTACTTAGTCCATATAAAAATAAACAAATTATTAAAATTTTTATTGATGATGTTAATTTTACTCACTCACCAAAAATCGATCAGTTAACTGTTAAAATCAGAATTGCAAATGGTTATGATAATACCCAAAAAGGATATGAAAAATTTCCTTTTGCAAATGTAGGATTTAACAAAATAATTAACCTTACATTTGATAAAGACAACACAGTATTACGTGATGAAAAAATTCGGGCAAACTTATTAGCAAAACCTGCAAACTGAAATATTTATAACCAAAACTTTGAAGAACAAGGATTCAAAGACAATGTTTCAGATATTACCATTTTACCAATAAACTATGATTTTAAATACCTTAAAGACTCATTTAAATCAACTGATTATCGCAATGGATATTTAACTTTTACCGCTTTATATGATGGTAAAATCGTGAAATTACAAAAACATATTGGAGTAGGTAAATTTGCTGAAATCTTTGATAGCAACTTTATGCAAGCAAATCCACATGCATATAACTTCCATGCTGGACATCTTACATATTCTGATTTATCAAGAGTTAATCAGTCAATTTATAACGATTATGGAAGCAACTTATTTTCAGGAGGTTATGATTCAACTCGTTCATTTTATTTAGATGATGTTAAAACCCCGATCGCTATCCATGTTGGTGAAGACTATTTAGCCAAAGAACACACCCCAGTTATCGCTCCATATGATGGTGAAGTTGTCGCAGTATATAATGCACACCTTTCATTTGCACAAATCAAAACAGGACAAGGTGTAGGAACAGTTATGCTCACAAGAGTTAAATTAACAAAACTTAACCTTTCACCTAAAATTCTACAAGAATACTTCGGAACTTATGATACAAACGATGATCGTTGAGTATACATCGGATTTATCCACTTAGATGCTAACTTGACAATGAACAATAAAACCTTTAATTGATCACCTAAAACAATCACAATTGGAAAAGACAAGTCGACTAGAGTATATGATATTTTAGATAATGTTTCTCCGGCACACCCACAACCTTTTAAAAAAGGGGATACACTTGCTTATTTAGGAACATCAGCAACTAACGGAGGTTGAATGCCACATGTGCATGTAACTACTTATGCAAATAATACATTATTGACAAACGACAACGACTTTCAAAAAGCATTAACATCCGCAAACCTTTATGGTGAACGTGTTGAAAAATATAACCCACAAGATCCTAAAGTTAATCCATTTACTGCTCGTGTTGATGGGATATATATTGCAAGAAACACTGACATAGAAGCGGGTAAAAAACCAATTTTTAAAGTTGATCCTATCACAGGGACACCAACAAAAGATACTGTTCCAAGCGAATTATTAAGATGAGTGTCAAATCCAATCCAAGGTTTTGAAATTCGTAGATCAGTTTTTGATCCAAACATCCTATTTAAAATCAGAGGACCACAAAGTTATAGATTTGATATCGAAGACTTCTTTAGAATTAGTGATAATAAATAATTTTATAAAATCTCCTTTTTCAAATGGAGATTTTAATAATAAACTTTTTTGAATAATTATCCAGTTTTATTATCAAATGATTAAAAATATGATGTAAAAAACTTTTATAATTTTAACATCAATAAAAATAATATAAAATAAATATATGAAACGCTTTTTTGATACGGTGAAAAATACAGTCAAAGGTAAAAATTGAAAAGAAATTAGTTTGTTTAAAAAATGAACCATTAAAAATATGGTGATGGTTGCTATTTTAATTGCAATTTCTGTTAGTTTTACCATCGTTGTGGCTCAAATTTTACCCGTTGTCAATTTACCTACATATAAATTTTCATTTATCGGATTACCTGTAAAAATAGCAGGTTTTATCTTTGGACCAGTTGTAGGGGTCTTTGTTGGAATCATAAGTGATTTGTTATCTTTATTATTTATTCCACCTGCTGGTTATAATCCAATGTATACAGTTGCTACTGCATTAAATGGTTTTGTTTCCGGACTACTTGGGATATATTTTAATCAAATTCTTAAAACTGCATTTAGCAAGGAGTTTAGACTACAAAGAATAGGACAAAAATTAAGTATTCTTGCGATGGAGTATTTACAATTTAAAGCAAATGGTGAAATAAAAAAAGCCGAAAAATCAGCAATGAAAATGATAAAATTGAACAATAAAAAGAAATATATTGATCAACTTGCTTCAGATAATTATCTAAAAAATATCTATTTAATCACTGCAATTGTCCTGCTTTTAGTAGTAATCGCTTCGGTTGCTTGGTTTATTTCAGCCGCTTCACCTGAGGCAATTGAAAAAGGTATAATTAAAAACCGTTGAGTTTTATTAGGATTAATGAGTACAGGAACATCATTAATGATTTTCTTTGTGTTATTTGGAAGATTTTTCTTTAAAACTGAAACATTTTTAACTTTGATTCCTATTGTAGTTTTTTGTGCATTTCTGGAGCTTGTAAATGTTCCTGTTTTAGCGTATGCAGACTTGATTTCATTAGGTAATGGGGAACAAAAAGATATTTTCTTTTGAATCACTCAACACATTCTTACAGGGCCTGTAAAAATATGATTTAATACCTTAGTTATTTATTATACATATGGGATTATTTCAAAATTAATTAATAAAAACAGTAATTTATCATATCGTTAGGAGAATATATGAGCAATGATGCAAAGTTTTTGTTCGTGCTTAAAAATTTATTTGAAGACTTTCAAAAAGGTTTTTTTACATCTAAAAAAAATAACAAACTCAGTATCAGCATTCCAAAACTTTTAATTAGCTCCTATACATCTCTTTTTTTTATTCCTGCTGTTAATACTAATTTAACATTTGAGACCCTATGAGATGTTATTAAAACAAACAAGTCAGTTGTTTTAGGTTTTCATGATCAAAATCAACAAAATTTTAATTTAATCACAAATAAAAAGAAAATATTAAACAAAATATCTTTTTTTGATGTATCAAAAATAAGTAATAACAAGGACTTAAGCATCCCATTCAACGAGATTTGAAAAGCCTGCATAGATTCTGAATATAAATATGATTGATATTTACAAAAAATCACAAACATCACTAATCAAAATACTTTTATTTTAAAAAATCTCTTCTTTAAAAGAATTACAGAATTTATCCCTTTAATTATTAACATTAACCAAGAATACAAGAGAGAGAAAGATACCTTAGATAAAAAAATTAGTGCTTTACAAAGTAGTAAATTGCTTTTAAATAAAGAATTAGAAGAAATAATTTATAAATATCGCTACAACCTGTATGAGTATCAAAATATGCTTTTTAAATACTTTGTGGACTTTTTGAAAGAACTAAAATCCGATATCGAAAGTGTTTTTTCAACCTTTGAAAATTCTAATTTTATCTTGCAAAAAGAAAAAATTAGTGAACTAAAAAAAAGATACGAATATTTACAAAAAATAAATAATACATCAATTACAAAAGTTTCAGGTGAAATTAAAAAACGAGATTTAAAAACTGAAATAAATTATTATTATAAGTTTTTAAAAACAACAAAAACCACTTCTAAAACGTTTATCAACCAGCAAATTTATAATTTAAATAAGGAAATATCACTTTTAAAATATAAATTTAAATATGCAAATATACAACACTCAGATTTTGTTGAATTATATAAAGATTACTGTGCAAAAAGAAAGTCATTATTTATTTGAAAAAAAAATAAGAAAAATCTATATTATTTAAATAATGAAGAATTAAAACTTCTTTATAACGATGTAACAAATAAAATAGATTTTTTTATTCATAATAGATATAAAACCAAAGAAAAAAATCATTCATTAATAAAAGAACAACTAAAAAATTATATTGAATATGAATTAGAAATCAATGTTGATCATTACACTTTACTTTCAAAACTGCATTATCAAAAGATTATTAATAAAATCAACGATGTCAAGTCAAAAATTCGTAAATTTGATAATACCAATTATAAACAAATTCACAATCACAAATTTTTAGTTGAAATGAAAAATCTAAATCAACAGTTACAGTCAGCATCGGCCGAATTAGATTGAAGTAATTATGTTGAAAACAAAATTTTTGATAACTTATTAACTCACAAAAATAACAAAATTAATCAGTTTTCAATAAATTTAAAAAATGTAATTAAGTCATTTAACACATCATTTAAAAAGGTTTCTTTTTTATTTAATTCAATTACAGATAAAGATGAAAATTCAACTAATATTTTCGAAAACCTTAGCTCCTTTTATAATTCACTTATTAAAAAACCATGGATGATTAATCTTTTAGAACATATTAGTGAGTATTGCAGTAACAAAAAACCTTTATCAAAAACATTGTTAAACGAAATTATTGCGATGTTAAAATTTGTTTCATTACTTGAAAATATATCAATTTCGCAAAAGAACTTTTTAATCCCTTTTAAATACTTAAAAAACATTGATAAAATTAAAATTAAACTTATCAAATATTGAGTTGATGACAGTAAATTATTAATCATTAAAGATTTAAAAAATGATATTTCATATGATCATAAAAATGAGTTCATTCGTGTTTTAAATGTCTTTTCACAAAAATATAAGATTCCATATATTTATACAACCGATGATTTTAATATCTTGAAAAACGAATTTGATGAAATTTTTCTTTTCAATGATCGCAAACTTGTTGAATCAGGCGATTATAGTCAAGTTATTTCAAAGCCCTTTACAAAATTTGCTAACGAACTTATTAATGAACACAAAATAATGGACGAGGAGCCTACTGATGCATTTTTTACCAATGAATATATAATAAACTTACATTCAGGCATTAATCATCAAGTCTATACTAATTTAAAAACATACAAACAACAAGGAAAAGGAGAGATAAATCAAAATTTTGATACCATAATTATTGATAAAACCCAAAATTCTGAGCAATATTCCTTAACTTCTGTTTTTAATGAAATAGAATTTGATTTATCAAGCAATAGCGAGAATAATGATAAAGAAAATGCTTTTTTAGATTACGATGAATGAAATAATCAGATATATATTATTTCAAGTAATGATTTAGATAATTTTTAAAATTTTGTATAATATTTGCAAGGGCAGAGGTACTTGCAAGTTTTTGTAGGTTGAGAAACACTCTTAAGAGCCGATCTAGGTAATGCTAGCGTGGTGAGTCTTTCTTAAAAATTTTTCTGTCCTATATTAAGATAGGAGAAAAATGAAATTCAAAAAATTATTTAGTTTAGGAATTCTTACATCAACTGCATCAATATCAGTTGCAGTTTCTTGTGGAACTTCTACTAAAGCAGATAAACAAGAAAACCAAAGTGTAAAATTAAGTTTAGGAACCCCTGAACAATATGCACTTGGAAATTTAACACTTGACCAATACAAAAGTAAATTAGAAAATTCATTAAACGATGAACTCAAAGCTTTAAAATCAAATGTTAAAGTTGAAGTAATCTTCCGAGGACAAGAAGATTACAAAGCTACTTTCGATGATTTAACCAAAGGTACATCTGATTTTGCTTTTATTTCAGCTGGTTATCTACAATCGAATAAAGCAAAAGTCGGAGAACTTGGTTTTAAACTAGGCATCCAGACACTAACTCGTCAATTTAATGGTGATATTACATATGATTTCACTACCAAGGCACACGGACATTATACCGATGGACTCGATGATGATGATTTAAGAAAAATTGCAAAAAATGAAGATACACTTTTTCATGCTAAACCAAGATCTCAATGAGATGACAAAAATAATGGTTACAATTGAGATGGACAAATTTATCAATCATTATATAATGCTAAAACAGATTTAGTCCCTTACCAAAGAGGTTCAATAGTATTGATAGGAACTGATGATATTCGTTCTAAAATCAAGCAAGCTTGAAATAGCAAAAACTGAAATGAATTTATCAAATATGGTATTGTCACCGGTAAAAACACATCTGGTGGTAAATACTTATTACAACAAGCACTACTTAAAAAACACTTTGGAGCAAGTTTTAAACCACTAGCAACAGTTGCATCCGAAACACCAGACAACATCTTAATTGGGGGTAAAATCAAAGAAATGAACAACCCTAACGAAGCAAAAAAACACATCTTTTTTGATGATGAAACATCGTGAGCATGAACCAAATATAAACCACATGATGCATATGAAATTAATCAAAGCACTAGACCGAATGAAAAACTTGAAGAATTTATTGTCACAGAGGTTTTACCATATAATGTAGGAGTTTTTGGACCTAATGTAAGTTCAGATGCAATTAATCAAGTTACAACTGCATTTGTAAACTTATACAAAAATGATAAAGATATTTTTGGTCCAACCGTTGGATTCAATGGATATCGTAAAATTGATAATCCTGATGTTGAGTTTTGACCAATTGTTGATAACATCTTAGGTTAAAATGATTCGTTTTAAAAATGTTGATTTAAAATATACCGATAAAATTATCTTAAAAAATGTCAATTTAGACATCACGACCAATTGCATTGTTGGTTTAATCGGAAAAAGCGGAACTGGTAAGAGTACAATTTTAAAATCCTTTTTTGATTTTGAATTAATTACTTCAGGTTATTATTTATACAATGGCGCTAAAATACCTAAAAACAAGTTAAAAAAGTATAAAAACGACATAATCTATATTGCTCCTGATGATAATTTAATAACTTCTTTAGATTTTTATAAAAATTTACAACATTTTTACAAAAAATACAAAAATCCTTTATTTAAATGACTTAGAATTTTCACCAAGCAGCAAAAAGAAGAAATTTTTCAACTTTGCAATCATTTTGGAATGTCAGAATTTATTTTTAAACCAATAGAACAGCTTTCTGCTGGGCAAAAACAACGTTTTGCTATCATCTTAAATCTCCTTAACGACACTAAAATCCTCCTATGTGATGAGTTAACTAGTAATTTAGACATCACTAATGCCAAACTAGTTTTTGACTACCTGCAAAGTATTAAAAAAAATAAATATATTATTATTGCACTGCATAACCTTTCTGATGCAGTTAAATATATTGACAAAATCATTGCAATTAAAAATCAAGAAATTCAAAAAATATATTATAAAGGTGAATATGATCCTGATGAGCTAAGGAAATATTTTGACTAAAAAGAAATTTTTAGTTAAAGTTTGACAAAAAACTTTAACTAAATGAACCCTATTAATAACCTCCTTAATTATTTTATTTATATTTATATATCAACTTAACATCAAACCATCAAAAATTGGTTTAAAGCTTTTTTGGGTTAATTTAAAAAATCTCTTTGAATTCCGTTCTAATTCACCTGATTTTATTAATGAAAATTTATGAATTTTAAATATTAAATATATGTGAATTACCATTAAATCTGTTTTTAGTGGAACCTTTGTCGGACTTTTGCTTGCTTTTATAACTGCTTATTTTAGTTCATTAAATTTATGAAGAAAAAACTGATGAACATGAATTGTGCGAATTGCTATTATCTTATTACGTTCAATGCCGATTTTGGTGCCAATAATGATATTCGGATCATCTTATCAAAAAGATATGATTGCGTTTATGATTTTTTGATACACAACATGATTATGATTGCATCGATATTTTTGTGATATCTTTGAATCAAGTAATACCAAAAAGTTCTGACAAGATATTAATTTAGGAATGCCACGTTATAAAAGTTTTTATATCAATATTGTTTTATCAAACAAAAACAAATTTATAATGAACTCCTTATTAGCAATCGAATCTAATATCCGTTGAAATTCTATTTTAGGTTCAGTCGGGATCTATGGAATCGGATTTGTATTCAATTTTTTCAAGGAAAAAATTGAATATTTAGGAATAAGTATCCTTTTTGTTGTTATTTTAGTTGGTTTTTTTGAGGGGATTTTAATTTTATTTAATAAATTTTTATTTGTGTCACCTAAAATTAAAAATCCATCAGAAAAAACCCCATATTCATTAGCATATAATTATAAAAAAATCCTTAAATATCTTATTTTTGCAGTTTTTTTCGCTATTATAATAACAAGTTTTGTAGATTTATCACAAACAAAAGTTAATATAGAGTTTTTAAAATTGTGATTTAACAACTTGTTTATTTTTGATTTTTCAGAAGTTACTATAGATCCAAATATATATAATTCTTACTGAAGTATCTTCAAACAGACCTATATAGCGATTTATTTAGCATTCTTGCTAGCTATTTTATATGCAATCTTGATGAGTGAAAAATTATTTAAACCGATTCAAACATACTTTTTTAAATTATTTATAGTGCTATTAAAATCAATCTCTGTTTTAATCTTTTTTATATTATTTAATTCAATCTTTTACTTTGAAACTGCAATTATTTTAGCCGTTATCATCATCGCATTTAGAGCTATGAGCAAGCAGTTTTCAGAAGTTATTAATCGAATCGATGAAAGTAAAGTTAAACATTGAAGAAAACTAGGTTATAGCAGATGATTTATTTATAAAAACATCTTGCTTCCTATGTATAAAAAGGCTATTATTTCCTTACTGCTCTTTGAGAGCGAAGGAACTTATCGAAATTTCATAACATATGGGGTGTTTTCTAACATTATAATTTACACATATATAAGTCGTTATGAAGAAAAACAAGAATTTGGAAAAATTATCCCTGCTTTTTTACCGGCTTTCTTTATTTATGTACTACTTGAATTATTATTTTTACTTTATAAAACATTTTTACTGCACAAATTATGAAAATGATTATGCGAACTTGTTATAAACATCTATAAAAAGTTGTGTAAAAGATTTAAAAAGCAAGTTCAAACTTATTAATAAACTAAATCAAAAGACAATTTATTTTAAAATTAAGATTTTACTTTTAAAATAAATAAAAAATTAACTACTTTAAGATAATTACAAAGCATCTAAAAAATAAAAATCAACAACTTTTTCTCTAAAAAGTCCAACTATTTTAAGACTTTTTGGAGATTTTTTTCTAAAATATTTGCATACTCTTTACTTTATTTTATGGTATAATTTATTTCACTTTTTATGTTTTTATGATAATACCACAAAAATGAAATTCATAAAAAAGAAAATTGCAATTTTCGAAAGGGTTAAAATGGAACAAAAAAAATATCGAATTCGTAAATTTGGTCCAAAAACTGAACGTAGAGATTATTCTATCACCAAACAATCTCTACCTCTTTTTGATATTCTTCAAACAAGCAAAGAATCTTTTGCAGAATTTATGAAGAATGGTATTCAAAATGCATTAATGGAAATTTATCCTATTACAACTGGACAAATTAGACTTGAGTGCTTAAAATCTAGTTTTGATGTTGAATTACCATATAAAAAAATCACTAGTGAAGGTGATGAAATCAACAAATGTAAAGCTAAAGGTATGAACTTTAGTGCAAAAGTTTATGTTAATTTAAATGTAGAAAATGTAAAAACCGGAGTTGTAAAACAAGAAAGAGTCTTATTAGGAGAAATTCCATATATAACTTCTGGTGGTAGTTTTATTATTAACGGTTCTGAAAAAGTTATTGTGAGCCAACTTATCCGATCACCTGGTGCTTATTTCGGATTAGGTGTACGTAACAAGCAATCAGATGACTTGTTTAACAAACTTGAAATTTTGCCAAGAATCGGTTCATGATTTGAAGTTTCGCACAAGGTTACTTCATCGAATCTGGATGTTGTAAAAGTTAAAGTCGATAAGAATAAAAGTATTGCATTAGGTACCTTGCTTGGTTCTTTTGGATTTACTCCAAAAATGCTGTATAAACTTTTTGGTAAGAATGAATTGCTAGTTGAAACCTTGAAAAAGGATAAAATTCTTGGTAATGAAGAATATAATCAACAAGAAATTATTGATTTTTCACAAGAGGAAATCTTCAAAACCATTCGTAAAGGAGATCGCGAAACAGCAGAAGCAAAAAAATCATTGCTTCCAAGTATGTTGTTTGATAAAAAAAGATACAACCTTTCTGTAACGGGTCGTTACATGCTTAATAAAAAACTTTCTTTAGTAGACCGTATTACTAAAACATACCTTGCTGAAGATTTAAAAACAAAAAACGGTGAAATCTTATTAAGCAAAGGTTCATTTATTGATTATAAAAAAGCACGAGAAATCCAAGGATGATTTAATACACGTGTTCTACCATCAGAGAAGTTAGAAGACATCGATCCAGAACATGTTTATCATAAAGTTTATCGTCCTGCTAGTGAAACAAATTCACATCATTACGAAAACCATCACGGATACAATAATCCAGAATTAAGAAAACGAACTAAAATTATTAAAGTCAAAGTATATCCGTCTAAAAAATGAATGGAAACTAAGCCGGAGCAACCTATTATTATAATTGGTAATGATCCTAAATCAATCGAAACACACTTATTAATTTCCGATATTGTTGCTGCTATTAGTTACTATTTCAATCTTACTGTTGGAGTAGGTCAAGATGATGACCCGGATTCATTGATTAACAAAAGAATTGTTTCTGTTGGTGAATTATTGGAAGCACAATTGATGATTGCTTTAGCAAAACTTGAAAAAACTACTCGCGAACGTATTGGTTCAAAGGAAGCCGAAAAAGTTACTGCAAAAAACGTAACTAATAATAAACTCATAACCAATCAGATGAAAACCTTTTTTAACTCTTCAAAACTTTCACAATTTATGGATCAAATTAACCCATTAGCAGAAGTTTCTAACAAACGCCGTGTTACATCATTAGGTCCTGGTGGTCTTAGTCGTGATACAGCTCAATTTGAAGTTCGGGATGTTCATTCAACTCACTATGGAAGAATTTGTCCGATCGAAACACCTGAAGGACTTAATATCGGTTTGATTTTAAACTATGCAACATTTGCACAAGTTGATGAACTTGGATTCTTAAAAACCCCTTATTATAAAGTTAATAATGGCGTTGTTGATTATAACGATGTTCGTTATTTAACAGCTGCCCAAGAAATCGGATATTCATTTGCCCAATCATCAGTACAAATTGATGATAACAACAAAATTATTACTCCTACACTAACTATAAGACGTGATTACAACTATATTGTTGGAACCCCAAAAGATGTTGATTTTTTGGAAGTGTCATCAAAACAAATGGTTTCCGTTGCTGCTGCAGGTATACCATTCTTAGAAAATGATGATGCTAACCGTGCACTGATGGGATCGAATATGCAACGTCAAGCAGTTCCATTAATAGAAGCTGAAGCACCTTTAATTGCAACTGGAATTGAAGCAGATATTGCTAAATACTCTTCTTATAACCTTATTGCAAAAAACTCAGGAACTGTTACATATGTTGATAGTTCAAAAATCTTTGTAAAGCGTAGCGAAAGTGGTGTAACTGATAAATATTCACTGCGTAATTTTGAAAGAAGTAACCAAGGAACAGTTATTCAGCAAAAACCACTAGTTCGTAAAGGACAACAAGTTAAAGCTGGAGATTTATTAACTGATGGTTCTTCTTTTAAGGACGGTGAATTAGCACTAGGTAAGAATGTTTTAGTTGGTTTTACCACTTGAAACGGATACAACTTTGAAGATGCTGTTATTATTAACGAAAGACTGGTTAAAGATGATGTTTATACATCTATTCATGTTGAAGAACAAATTATCCAATTCCGTAGTTCTCGTGCTGGAAACGATATATTAACAGCTAATATCCCACAAGTTTCTAAGCATTCGATTCGTCATCTTGATGAAACAGGTATTGTAAAAGTAGGTTCCGAAGTGTTACCCGGTGATGTTTTAGTGGGTCGCACATCTCCAAAAGGTGAAGAAAACCCTTCACAAGAAGAAAAGTTACTTCAAGCTATTTTAGGAAGTCGTTCAACCGGAATTAAAGATACATCCTTGAAAGTAAAAAATGGTCATGGAGGAACTGTTATCCATGTTGAAGTTCTTTCAAAAGAAAATAATGATGTTTTAGAAGAAGGTGTAGAGAAAATTGTTAAAGTTTCAATTGCACAAAAACGTAAGATTAAAGTTGGTGATAAAATGGCAGGTCGCCATGGAAACAAAGGTGTTATTTCAATTGTTTTACCAGAAGAAGATATGCCATATTTAGAAGATGGAACACCACTTGATATTATGCTTAATCCACAAGGGGTACCATCACGGATGAACATTGGACAAATCTTAGAACTTCATCTTGGAATGGCTGCTCGTAAATTGAACACCAAATTTGTTTCCCCGTCTTTTGATGGAGTAAAAAAACAAGATATTGAGGCCGCATTAGAAGAAGCAGGATTAGATAAAACAGGTAAACAAATTGTAATTGATCCCATTACAGGACGTAGGTTCGATAAACCTATTTCTGTGGGTGTAATGTATATGCTTAAACTTAACCATATGGTGGATGATAAAATGCATGCTCGTTCTGTCGGTCCATATTCACTAATTACTCAACAACCTCTTGGAGGAAAATCACAAAATGGTGGTCAAAGATTTGGTGAAATGGAAACATGAGCACTTGAATCATATGGTGCAACCAATGTTTTACAAGAGATATTAACTTATAAATCCGATGATATTTTAGGACGTAATGCCCTTTATTCTGCATTAGTTTCCGGAAAACAACTACCAACTCCAGGAACACCTGAATCATTTAATGTTTTAAGTCACGAACTTAAAGGTTTAGGAATGAAATTAGAACTTTCTGACACAATCGATGAAAGCGACCAAATAACCGAATTTGATATGATTCAATTTGAAACAGGAGGTGATGATGAATAATACTTTTGATAAAAAATCACCCATCAACAGAATAACCCTTTCACTTGCTACAAAAGCAGATGTTGAAAAATGATCTTATGGCGAGGTAACTAAACCTGAAACCATTAACTATAAAACATATAAACCAGAAAAAGATGGACTTTTTGATGAATTAATCTTTGGTCCAGTAACTGATTATAAATGTCCTGTGTGTGGTACTAAATACAAAAAAACTGATGAAAATCAAATCTGTACTAAAAATCCACAATGTGAAAAATATAAACCAGTGATTTTACCCAAAATTTCACGTCGTAGTAGAATGGGACATATCAAACTTGAAAACCCTGTTGTACACTTTTGATTTTTCAAAATTGATCACTCTATTATTTCAAAACTTTTAGGTCTTAGAGTTCACGATAGTAATAAACCGGTAACAAAGGCTGATTTAGAAAAACTTATTTATTATAAATCTCATATTGTTTTAGAAACAGGTAATTTAAAATCACTTAAAAAGAATACTATTGTAAATATTAACGAAGCACCTGAATTTTATCTTGAAGTTCTTCGTGAAATGTTAACATTAGAATACGATGATCCAGATGCTATCGAAGAAATTCAACAAACATTAGATGAACTGCTTGAATATGCACAATCTGAAGATGGAAAATCATTTGGAATTGACTTTTATTCTTACAATGAAGTTATTGAAGAATTTACCGATGCTAAAATTGGAACAGGTTCAAATGCTATTGAATACCTACTTAAACATATTGATTTAGAAGCAGAAAGAGCAGCAGTTCAAGCTGATATTGATGCAATAAACTTAGAAATTGAAGAAAACGGAGTAAATAATTCTGCTTCAAAAATCCAAGAACGAACCAAATTATACAAACGTCTTACTATTATAACTTCATTTATTCGCTCTGGACAAAAACCTACCGATATGTTAATTTATAACTTACCAGTTATTCCTGCTGATCTTAGACCATTGGTACAATTAGATGGTGGAAGACACTCAACAAGTGATATTAACGAACTCTATCGTCGCATCATTATTCGTAACACCCGTTTAAAGAAATGAATCGAACAAGATGCTCCAATGTTAATCAAGCAAAATGAATATCGGATGATTCAAGAAGCAGTTGATGCTTTAATTGACAATGGTAGAAAAAAACCAGCTCCGGTTTCTTCAAAAGATGGACAACCACTTAAATCTATTTCAGATGCTTTAACAGGTAAGAAAGGGCGCTTCCGTCAAAACTTACTCGGAAAACGTGTTGATTATTCAGGACGTAGTGTTATTGTCGGTGGTCCTAAACTTAAAATGTATGAAGTCGGTATTCCTCGTGATATGGCGGCTAAATTATTTGAACCTTGAATTGTTCGCGAACTTATTTCTAATGAAGATGGGGTTACAAGTGTTAAAACAGCTAAAAAACTCATCGAAGGTCTTGATCCAAGAATTTGACCATATGTAGAACGCGCAATTGAAGATAGACCGGTACTATTAAACCGTGCTCCTACCTTACACCGTCTTTCAATCCAAGCATTTTATCCTGTATTAATTCGTGGAAAAGCAATCAAATTGCATCCGTTAGTAACAACAGCATTTAATGCCGACTTCGACGGGGATCAAATGGCAGTACACATCCCAGTTAGTGATCAAGCCGTTCTTGAAGCAAAAGAATTAATGCTTGCTTCAAAAAATATTTTAGGTCCTAAAGATGGTGAACCAATTATTAACCCGTCACAAGATATGATTTTAGGACTTTACTATTTAACTATTGAAAAAGCAGGTGTTAAAGGTGAAGGAAATTATTATGGTTCATTCGATGAAATGATGCTAGCTTATGAAAGAGATTATCTAGATTTACATGCTCGAATTGTTTTACCTATTGCTGCATTAAATAAAAAATTCATATCAGAACAGACCAATAAACCTTATATTATTTCATCAGTTGGTAAATTTATTTTAAATCAAGCTTTCCCAGATGAATTTGAATTTGTTTTTGGTAAATACAGCGAAAAAACATATAAACAAGATTCTGATGGTAAAGAAATTGTAATCGAAAAAGAAGTAATTCATACTTCTGAAAATGCTTTAGATCGTTATACACTAAATTATGGTGAAAACTTTCGGGATGTAATTAAACATCTTGAAGTTACCCGTGGATTAGCTAAAAAAGATATTGCAAAGATAATTCGTAAAATTTACGAAAAATATGTGTATGTAGTAACCAAAGAAGATGTCGCTAACATAATTGATGCTACAACTTATTCAAACTACACTTTTAGATTAAATGATTGTGAAGCATTGCGTGATTATAATGGTGATTATATTCCATTAGAACATGCTAAATTAATTAACACATTTTTAGTTGAAGAGTTTGAAAAAATTAATTATAACAATCATCTAAAAGGAATTGATAACTCATTAGTAAGTTGAACAATCGATGAATATACAAAAGTTTTAGAAAATGTTTGATTCAAATATACAAATTATGTCGCTACAATTTTAGATAAAATTAAGGACTTAGGTTTTCAATATTCTACCATTTCTGGAACAACTATTTCGATGAACGATGTTAAGACATTAGAATCAACCAAGGAAAAAATAGTAGAAGGAGATGAACATACTGCAAAACTGCGTCAATTCTACGAAGATGGATACTTAACTGATGATGAACGCTACAATTTAACAATTCAGCATTGATCAAAGGTTAAAGAAGAAATTGAAAAAGAACTTAAAAAAGTTACACAATCAGATATTGAAAACCCATTATTTATGATGATGACATCAGGAGCCCGTGGTAATGCATCAAACTTTACTCAGCTTGCTGGTATGCGTGGTTTAATGAGCAACAACACCAAAATTTTAAAGGCTGATGCTGAAAATGATCGTGTGGTTCGTTCTACAATTGAAATCCCTGTTAAATCTTCTTTCCTTGATGGACTTAGCGCATATGAATTTTACTCATCAACTCACGGGGCGCGTAAAGGACTTACCGATACTGCTTTAAATACTGCTAAGTCTGGATATTTAACACGTAGATTAGTAGATGTCGGGCAAGGAATAGTTGTTCGTGAAGAAGATTGTGGATCTGATTTTGGTTTTGAGGTTAAGGCTATTAAAGATACCAAAACTGATACAGTTATTGAATCATTATGGGATCGGATTGAAGGTAGATATACCAACTCTGCGATTCTTGATAAAAACGGAAATATTGCAGTTGAGGCAAACATCTTAATAACTCCTGATATCGCAGATAAAATTACCAAGGAATTAAAATTAGAGAAAGTAGATATCCGTTCTGTATTATCATGTCATACACGTAATGGAGTATGTAAACACTGTTATGGAAAAGACTTAGCAACCAATCGTGTCGTAAGTACTGGTGAAGCGGTCGGGGTTGTTGCAGCTCAATCAATCGGGGAACCCGGGACACAACTTACAATGCGTACATTCCATACTGGTGGGGTTGCTGGGGTTGAAGATATTACCGGAGGATTTGGTCGTCTCATCGAGCTTATCGATGCTTATGATTTTCCGTGAGGAAAACCTGCTATTATTTCAAAAGTTTTTGGTAAGGTTGTTAAAATCGAACAAGCTAAAAACCGTGATACAGGACAAAAAACAGATATTTATATTGTAACAGTTCGTTCAACTGCACATAATGGTGAAATTATTGAAACACAATATAACGGAAAACTTTCTCAAAAATTGCGTGTTAAAAAAGGTGATAATGTTGTTCCTGGACAAAAGATTTTCGAAGGCCCTATTATCTTAAAAGATCTTTTAGAAGTTGCTGGACCTCGTGCGGTGCAAAACTACTTACTTAAAGAAACTCAAAGACTTTATCGTCTTCAAGGAATTACAATTGCTGATAAATATATTGAAATTATCATCCGTCAATTATTATCAAAAATTATGATTACTGATCCTGGGGATTCAAAATTCTTTAATGGTGCATTAATTGATACATTTGTATATCAAAAAGAAAACGGAAAACTACTTGCTGCAGGGTTAAAACCTGCTTATGGTGAAGTGAAAATCCGTGGAGCAAAACAAGTACCATTACTTTCAGATTCGTGGTTGTCAGCTGCTTCTTACCAAGAAACTGCTAAGATATTAGTTAACTCTGCTGTTGGAAATCGTGTTGATAAACTTGAAGGTTTAAAGGAAAACATCATTTTAGGACATAAAATTCCTGCTGGAACAAACAGTAATTTTGAACTAAAAGGAAAATATGATATCCGAAATCCCAGAACCTATTTTAAATCAAAATATGATCCGAATGCTCCTATTGATAACGATACTTTAGATAACATTCATGTAGACTTCGATGAATTAACCGAATCATCTTATGAAGATCAATTTGAATCAGTGCATGACAATGACTTTGGAGAATTTGAATACGAAACATTTGAATAAAATTCAACACTATAACATGTTTGTTATAGTGTCTTTTTTATTGATAAATAAGTTATGTGTCTATTTTAGCTAGATATTTTTTACGACTAAATTGTATTTGTTTTATCTTCTTTAATATTTCTTCATCTTTGATCTGTAAGAAAAAATTATTTAGGTTTATTTCTTGTGTATCCTTTATATCCGAATAACTATTTTCTCTTACAATCTTTAACATAGCCTTTACATTTATATCATTATGCAAATAATAAAGAATACTTCATAAATCCCATGTAACAACTTCTTCATCAGATAAATTTATTTTTACTTCTTTGAATGCTTCTTTATAGAAATTCAATTGCTTATAATCATATGTAATATGCTCAAAATTGCCTTCTATTAAATTTTTTAGTATTACATCTAAGTAAATAGAAACTAACTTTGCATTAGTTGTTATAAATCAAGTTTTATCAATCTGTTGCATTATATTAAGATAATAATTAAAATCTTTATTATTAATATTTTTTATCATATTAAAGATGCTATCCATTAAATAAAATTCACATGATATTCTATAAACATTTTTCTTCTGAATATAGTTTTTAAATAATATCTCTTTATTTATAGTTATTTTAATTTCATTTTGATTTAGTTGATAAATTATTTTTGGTTTTAATACATCATTTATGTTAATATCATTGACTTTTGAATCTGTTTTATAAAAAATTAAATTATTTTTATTTATTTGTATATTTAATATTTGTAATCCCGAAACTTCATCAGAAACCAAACCATATTTATTTAGTATTCTTGCAACTTTTAAAATTATTTTTTGTTTTTCATCAATTAATAATTTTTTAAAAGTCCCAAATTTTAATCTAAGAATCATATACACTTGCAATGCATAAGAAGCATACAGCCTTAGATTATGTCTATACATATAAATAAATAAAAATTTAGATAAAAATCTTGCTAATAAATATAGAAAAATTATTGAAATTCCTAACATAACTCAACCGACACCATAAAAAATATCTAAATATATAAATAATCCAACATTAACTAATGATGCTATATATAAAAGCGATAAGATTATCAAAATTATATAATAAAACATATAAGAGTGTACATCATACCTTATCTTAAATTTATAAAGTATTGTATTTTTATTAGAGGATGCTATGAATTTATTCATTTAGTTTCTGCTTCACTTCAATATCTATTTGCTAACACAGATAATCTATATGCTTCATTATGATATATTCAATAAGAAATTGAAATTTTATAAATTCAGTGGACCTCAGATGATTTATTATACAATTTCATTAATACATCAGAAATTAAATTCATTGATACTCTTTTTTGAAACATTTGATCAATGACTTCTGCATATGCTTTTACACTTTCGCTAGGTATTTTTATTTGTGAAATTTCTTTTATCACCTGTGACAATGCATAAGCGAATTTTACTGGTGCAGCTAATTGCGATGGCAAACTATCGGAAGCTTCTATAAATGCATCAAATGAATCGGAAGCTCTATTTAAATTTTCTGAAATAAATGCAGCAACCTTGCTTATAATATTTTGCATAAAATTTCTATATGAAATAACATTATAAACATATGAACGAAATGATGAATATAGACTCTTTCATTGATATTCGCTTATATAACTATTAATAATAAATTTATTTTTATATTCATTCGAAATATTATAAGTTATATTATAAAACCCTTGTAAATTTACTCAATCAATTGATCTTTCATTATTTGTATATCTTTTAGATTCTATAATTTCACGTACAGTTTTTAACGGGTTTGTCTGTTTTTGTTTAGCTATCTTAAAAAGACCTTCTAAGATGTCTTCTACATCTGAATCATTATATTGCTTTGCAAAATCTTTTTCTTTATTTTTTAATATTGCTTCAGTAATTCGTAATTTAATATTTTCTTCATCAGATGTTAGCATCTTTGCATTATTAATTTTTTCTTGTAATGGATAAACAATCATTTTCTCTCCTTTTTATATATATTTATTATATAAAAAATCTTTTAATATTTTGAAAATAAATTTAAAACAAATATTAAATCATTTTAATTATGAAAATAATATGAGAAACAAAAAAATGATTAATAAACAAAAATAAAAATTGTATTAAAATATATTCATGGATTTATCATTATTATTTCAATTACAAAAGAAACTGGATCAAAAAATAGAGCAAAAGCAGCAACTTAACCATCCTGAACTCACTAAATCAGATGTTTTAACCCAAAAAACCTTAGCTTTAATGATTGAAGCAGGTGAATTTGTAAACGAAGTACAAAGTTTCAAATATTGGAAAATTAACAAAAATGTTAATTTAAGAAATGTTACTGAAGAATTTGCGGACTTATTACACTTTTTAATCAACCTTGCTTATGCTTATGATGTAAATCCATTTATAAAACCGAGACAAATTTCAGATGATATCAATCAACAGTTTCAACAACTTTTTATAGGCATTGGTAAAATTATGCAAATGGCCAATAATGCTGATATACAGAGTTTGAAGACTCAAATCACAAAGGTTTTTGAAATTGCATTAGGGAGTTTTGTAATGCTTGGTTTTACATATGGACAAATGATTCAGGCATATTTTTATAAAAATCAGAAGAATTTTAAACGCTTATATAGCAATTATTAATTTAAATAATAATGATTATTACCAATATTTTTGGTAAAATATAAAATAATTAGGAGATATAATGAAAAAGATTTTAGTTATTAATGCAGGTAGTAGTTCAATTAAACTAAGCCTTTTTGATAAGGATACTTTAAAGTTAATCGCGAGTGGGCTTGCTGAACGAATCACCTTACCTAAAGGTAATATAACCATCAAATTTAATGGACAAAAACACGAAATAGATGTTGTGATGCCAAATCATGAAGTTGCAGTTGAAGAAGTATATAAATTAATGCAACAAATCAAATTAATTGAAGATAAAGCAGAAATTGAATTTATCGGATTTAGAGTAGTACATGGTGGAGATTATTTTGCTTCTACAACCAAAATTACACAAAAAGAAATTGATTTAATTTCAGAATGTGCAATTTATGCACCATTACATAATCCAGGTGCTGTGCAAGCGATGCAAGGTTTTAAGAAAGTTTTTCCAGATGCTAAATTAAGTGCAGATTTTGATACAGCATTTCACCAAAGTATTGAAAAAGTTAATTATACATATGCTATACCACATGATTTAGCAAGCAAATTTAATATCAAAAAATATGGTATGCATGGTATTTCACATCAATTTATTACTGAAAAACTTGCTGAAATTCTAGGACAAAAAACTGTTTCTTTTGTTAATTTACACCTTGGAAATGGAGCGAGTTTAGCTGCAGTTAAAGATTCGAAATCAATTGATACTTCAATGGGACTTACTCCATTAGCAGGAATTATGATGGGAACTCGTAGTGGTGATATCGATCCATCTATTCACCAATTTGTCCTTAAGCAAACTCAAATGGATATTAATGCATTCACTGATTTATTGAACAAAAAAAGTGGTTTATTAGGTGTATCAGGTGTTTCATCTGATATGCGCGATGTTCGTAATGCAGCAGATTCAAATCCACAAGCAAGATTTGCTCTTGATTTATATGCTCAAAAAATTGCGGATTACACTGCTATTTATGCAAATAAGATTGGTTATCACCTTGATGCACTAGTATTTACAGCAGGAGTTGGTGAAAACTCAGCAGCAACTCGACAAGATATAGTTGATAGACTTTTCTTTAAGAAGATTAAGTTAGATAAAACATTAAATGAAGGTTCAATCGGTGATTATCAATTAATTTCTACACCTGATTCAGAAGTTAAAGTTTATGTAATTAGAACAAACGAAGAATTGGTGATTGCACGTAATGCCAAAGCAATCTATAAAAATTAATTCAGCATTGTATGCTGGATCTTTTAACCCTATACACAAGGGACATTTGGATATAATTCGTAAAGCAGCAGATCTATTTGACCATATTTATGTTGTAGTAAGTCAAAACCCAGATAAACCTAGTAACGATTTTAAAACTAATACTGCTATTTTGAAAGAAAAAACTAAATTTCTTGATAATGTCAAGGTTTTAGAAAATCAAAATATGCTTACTGCTGAATTTGCAAAAAAACTTAATGTTAAATACTTGGTTCGCTCAGCACGTAATCAAACTGATTATGCATACGAAATTGATTTAGCTTCTGGAAACAAACTGCTTAATTCTCAATTAGAAACCATATTAATTATCCCTGATGAAGACTACCTACAATACTCATCTGCATTAGAAAGAGCAAAAAATGTTTAAATTTATCAAATCGGCTACTAATAAAAGCAACTGATATGAGCATTCAAATTATGAAATCGCATTCTGAGGACGCTCTAATGTTGGTAAAAGTAGTTTAATTAATGCACTAGTTAATAATAAAAAATTAGCAAGGGTTTCTAAAACACCAGGTCGAACACAACTACTTAACTTCTTTGAAAATAATAAAGGTGCAGTATTTGTTGATTTACCTGGTTATGGTTATGCAAAAGTTTCAAAAACTCAACAAATGCAAATGATGCAAATGATTGAAGATTATTTAATTAATCGTAAAAATTTAAGATGTGTATATTTATTAATCGACAGTCGTCACTCTATGACACAAAATGATAAAAATGTGGTAGAATTTTTATATTCAATTAACTTACCTTTTATACCTGTATATACCAAAGCAGATAAGCTGAATCAAAAGGGAAAAAGTAAGTTATTAAAGAACATCAAAAGTGAAATGCAGCAATATAATTTTAATAAATATTACATTGTTTCTTCAGAAAATAATTATGGGATTGATAATTTATTATTAAGTATTAATGAAACATTGGAGGTTTAATGAAAAAAGTTAAGATTCTACTTCTTTCTTGTTTAGGTGTTGCTTCAACCACTGCTTTTGTAGCAGGTATTACAGTTGCAAGTTTAAATAAAAATAAGGATACATCATCATCTGATGTTATTAAAGATGCAACAATTAGCAATAATGTTAAATATAAAAATTATGCAAGTTGAGATTTTGGATTTAAACCAGGTAAAGAATTACAAAAGAAAATGTCATCTGAATTAGCAAGCAAATATGCTACAAATCCTTTGTATCGTACAGGAACAACTGTGATAGATAACAATTACTGATCAGATCAATTACTACCTAAAACAACTTTAGATCAAAAACAACTTAATACATTAGATTTTTATGCATTAAACCATTCAAATGTTCCATTAAATGTTTTTTTAGACATCAAAAATACTAGTGATGGCAAAAGAGAATCAAACAGTGAAAGTGAAGGTTATAACTTAAATTTTTATTCCTTTGCAAATGACAAGGATGGAATTTTATATTTACAAATTACCTTTATCCCAAATGCTAAAAATAAAGATCCAAAAACATATAGAACACTTTATCAAATTAAAGGTTTTAAACAAATACAACTTACTGATATTGATCAACTGATGTATTTAACTCCATCCCTTAACAAAGATTCTGATATCTATAAAAACGCTAAAACTTCAGAAGATATAAAGCAAAAATACGAAGCAGACAAAGATGATTTAACCAAGAAAACTAATTTCATTAATTCGCTGCTTAATATAAATAAAAATAAACTTGAAATTGATTATCAAAAGACAACTCTAGATTTTGACAAGGATAAGTTAAATATTAAATTTATAACACATCCTATTATCAATTGAGCAAAAGTTAATAAATTAGATGATTCACAAGTTTATGATCAAATTTCTAAAGAAATTGATGTTCAAATTTCCCTTGAAAAATAAACCTTTATGAGGTTTATTTTTCATTATAAAAACTTTTTCATTTTTCATATCAAGACATTATATTGATGCTTATGTAATCATGAAAATCTTAAAAAAATCTACTTTTTACATAGATTTTAGATTAAATTTTATAAAATATTAATACACACATTTGAAAATTTAAAAAAGGAGTATATGAAATTCAAAAAATGATTCACTACTATGTTACTTTCAACTGTAACATTAACCACTGTTTCTTGTGGACAATTTAAAGAAAGTTTAAAAACTAACACCCCAAATGATCCTGAGGACCCGAATACAACAGATAATACAACCCCTGAACAACCTAACAAAGATTTACAAATGCAAAATTTTATCAACATAAATCTTAATAACATTAAAAGCAATTCATATAATAAATTAATGTCAAATGTTAGGAATTGACTAATCAATCAAGATCTTAGTGATGAAGAAGTTGTGTCAAAATCTAAATTACTAAATAACCTTGTCTTACAATTAAATGAATTCGATTCTAATAAACAAAATTACGAAGAATGAGCATCGCTATTGACAGAAACCAAATCATTTTTAAATAATGGTTTTAGTGATATTGATTTATTTTTGAATCAGTTAAAACAAAAAATTAATAACATCCAAAATATAGTTTTAGATGATAAAGGTCCTGAATATAGAAGTAATATTAAGGATATTTTTGAAAATAATTCATCTATGTTGAATCAAGTTAATCCAATTTTCGATAAACTTAAATTATTTTTGTTAAACAAAAATAATTATGTACCACATTTAAATTCAATAAACCATAATTTTTATGATAATCTACGATATATAACTCAATTATACAATCAAATAATTACACAAACATATGAAAACACTGCAAATGCTATATATTCTTTTGATAACGAACTTGAAAGCGAAATAAAGTCGCTAGATAAATATTTAAATCAAGGTGAATTTGAGAACTTTTTTGATCTAAAAACAACTGATAATTTATTGGAAAAAATCAAAAGTATCCGTAAATTACAAACAGGAAAAGTGGAGTTTTTCAGTTTACAAGAAAATTCATATAAATCCTACCTTCATAAGGTTAATGCATTGAATGATTCAGATGAAGTAATTAATTCTAGTGTTTTTGAATTCTTTTATAACAATAGATATACATTCTACATAAAATTTAGAAATGATCCAAATAATGAATTTTTAACTGAAGCAAAAACCCTTAATGATAAAATTAATTTTATAAAAACCATGCAAGATCAATATTTTAAAAATTCACAAAACACTTTGTTACAAAAAATCAACGATGACATCGATTTGTTCATAAGTTCTATACCTAGATACAATGAATTTGAAAAATTAGACAATGATTTAGATGCTCAAACTGATAAATTAAAAAAATATATAACAGATAAAGATTTGATTCCAAGTGAATTAAAAGACAGAATAAAAGAATTAAAAGAAAAAATTACAAATGATAAGTATATTGATGATTTTCAAAGAGATGAATTATTAAATGAGTTATCACAAGTGATAACACTGAATCAATTCACAAAAGTACGGAATAAAATAAAACAAAATGATAAAAACATAGAAGATGATAAAAAGGCATTACTAACACAAATATCAAAAATTCAAGCACCACAAGGTTTTTATAACTATAATGCTACTAAAATATATTTTTTATCGGATGGAACATCTTATAATAATTATAAAAATAATTTATGAAATTTTATAACATCATTTAATAGTGCAAAAGATGCATATCAAGCATATAAGAATAAACGAGATAAAAAACAAATAGATACCAATGCTTTATGGGATTTTTTACACTCAGATATTACTTTAAATGCTAATAAAATTTATAATTTTATAACAGATAAATTTCAGGATTTTGACTATACAAATATACAAGAATCTATTAATACCCTCAATAAATTTAAACAACTAATTGATCAAACTTTAAGGACAGCAGGTGTTTTTAATCAAAATGACTTTGATTCTAAATTAAATACACAAGCACAAGGAAACGATCATATAGAACTTTCTGATGATGCAAAAAGATATGAATTAAATAATTACCTATATTCAGCATCCATAAATAAAAATAATGCAAAATTTTATTTGAATAACTTTAACACAGAGTTTTTAGATTATCAACCAGTAAGTTTTGAACTTAAAAACAATGACAAGAATACTTTGATTATTCATTTAAAAGCATTCTTAAAAAATGATCCAAGTTTCTTTACAACCATTGATAAAGAAATAACATTTAGCAAAGATGTGAACCCGATTATTAATGAAATTACTTTAAATAATTTAGATCAATTCTACCAAGTTGATTATTTCAATCTTAAAAAACTTACACTTCAACAATGACAAAACTTATCATTGCAAGATAAAAAAAAGTATTTTAAACCGAAAACAAGTGGTGTTGGCAAATTCTTTAAATTTGATATTAGTCAATTTATAAAATACGAAAATTCTAAGTTATATTTTAAATTTGATGTACTTTTTGATAGACAAATTATCAAAACTTCAGAATTATCAACTGATTCTACAATTCTTTTTTCTCAAAATCCAAGTAATTCTGATGCAATAAATTTACAGGCTATGCTGGATTTATTAAACAAAAAAGATGGAAATGTAACTTTTTATAACTTGCTTAAAATAAAAGACGGAAGAAATTGAGGACACTCTCAGTATTTAGCATCAGAAGCTAAAAAAGCATTTGACGAATCATATGATTTACCAAAATTCGGTAGATACCAAATGATAGTAAAAAGTTCAAAGGTTAAAAACCTACGAAAAGGTGAAGCATTATTACAATTTTCTTATAGTATCGATGGTGTCGAAGCAAATGTATCAAACGAACAACTAAAAAATTGAGAAAGGGAATTTCCTTATTTCAAATTGCTTGATTTTGAAGATATTCTACCCAAATCAGGTAATAATATGACAGATTCAGATTTTACAGGATACACTTCAATTGATGCTAACCATCAAGCAATAATTGATAAGTTAAATGAAACTAATTTTAGCATTCGTAAAAATGATGGAAAACATACCAATGGTCCGAAATTTAATCTTTTTGATGCTAAGGATTTTATTGCTGCAAATGTTTTCAAAAAAGCTAATTATTTCATCAATATTTCAAATGGGGTAGATAACAAAGCAACTAACTTAGATGATCAACTTTATGTTCCTTATCAAACTAATATAAATCCAACTGATAATCCTGTCAATCCACTTGATAATGAGCAACGAAAAACATTAATATTAAACTACTTTATCTACTTTTACGATTTCAAATTAGAAGGAAAACGTGGTTTGAAATTTAAGCTCGGATTCATCAATAAATTTGATTCAAATAAAAGATATTCTAATTTTAAAGAATATCATCTTATTAATCTTGTTAACGATTATAAACAAGTTCATTATCCAAATATTATTTTAAACAACATCCAACATAGCAACTTACAAATAAACCAGAAAGAAATAGCTAAAAATTCAGCAAAATACTTTGCTAATCATCTTGATCAACTAAATGAATATATAAAAGTTACATCAAACAGAGATGATCATAACTTTTTATATAATAATTATCTTTTCCCAGAAAATCAATATAAAATTGTTGCTATCGGAGGATATAAAAATGATACTGCATATATAAAACTAGGTTATACCAATATCGATAATCAACTAGTTACAGCAAATGTATGATATAAAATAACAGGATTTAAAAATACATCGGATGTTGAATCGCTTGATAAATTAACTTTTGGTTCTGATAAATTACAAGAAATTTATCATCAACCAAACCAAATAGAAAGAACAAGAGTAATTGAGCCATATTGACAGGATGCGATTTGAAACTATGATGCTAACTCCAAAATTGCAGGCTGAATCTTAAAACGTAAATATCTAGAAAAAACCTTATTGAACCCTCAGAATAAAAATAATCAAGTTTTAACTCATATATATGGTGGTATTTTGGCCAAAAATACTTCTATAAGTGGTTTTGATATAAATTTTGATTTAAATAAATTAATCGATGCAAAACGATTAAATTTTAGATATGATTTTAATCATTCTGAATATACAGTAAAAATTAATGTTCAAGTGCATTGAGATGCAAAACAAGGTGTTATTTATCAAATTTGAACTGATAATAATACAGATATTGTAGTCGATCAAAACAGAGATATAAAATTTGATGAGAACAGTAATTTTAATCCGAAACAACCATTTATTATAAATAACTATGGAGCAAGAGTTAAAATCAAATATAAATCTGATTCAGCATCGGAAGACTTTGGACAAATAACAAATGAATTTGATTATACTAATACCGAGCTTTCTTCATACTCTACCCCATTAGTTATATATACTAAACCGCAATATCTATTTGATACAGATACATACAATCCCAACATCAATGTAGTATATAAGCTTCACGATGGATACAAAATGAATTTTGATTACATTAGAACCAAAAAATATATTAATGATCCTCTTATTAATAATACAATTTTTAGATCATTTTTATATACAGCAAACGGTGCTAAACATATCGGAAGTGCATCAATGTTAGCAAAAGTTAACGATGATCCTAATGATGGTAGATTTTACTTTGCCACCAACTGACATGTTGAAAGAGTAAATAATTTTGCTGAATTCAGTGGTGAAAACTTACCAAGACGAATTAACTCACCATATTTGATTATTCCAATATGACAACCTGTTCCAGGTTGACAAAACGGATACCGTTCTGGACAATTTGATAACTACTCAAATGTTACTGTTGGGTATCGATACTCAAGAAATACTCCAAATTACTCAGTAGGTAGTCAACCAATAGATTTTATTTGATCAGGTGTAAATCAGATCCAAAATGATGGAAAACAAAAACCTGGTGATTTCTTCGATGAATCAATTATGATTTTGGATATCAATCCTATTATTCAGCAAGCTCGCAGATTAGGACAAATTGATAAAGTGATTTTCTTTGAAAAATGATTCAAAATACCGAGTGCAAAATTTGATTTTAAATGACAATATACCACTGCTCCATATGATATGCAATTTGATACAGCGATGATGGGATGACCTGGACAAAAGGAATTTGGTTATTTAATGCATCGCATCACACGTTCAACAGATACTAACCAATTCGATGTAGCAATGCAAACTAATTTCTTGCCTTTACTTTCCGAATCAGGACACTCCGGTGCTGGAAACTACTTAGCAGGTGATATTATGATGGGATTGTTAAATGCTGGAGGTGGTTTTGATTTTACACGTCATCAATATTTGGATGCATATAATCTTAATTATATGGGTATTAACTGAAATAGGCAAAATCCACTTGCTCTACCTAACACACATTCATTTGCTTCACAGATATTTAGATTAAATTCTATTAATCCTGATAAGTATGCAATACCTTGATTTTTAAAGGAAATAAAATAATTGATATAATAAATTGTTATAACTCAAAGAATACCAAAAAAAGAACTAAATAAGTAAAAAACAGTTAGTTAAAAAATGTATAATAAAGTTATGAATGAATTAGAAATTTATATAACTAAAAAAGAAGAAGAAAATTTTGATAAATTTTTAGATAAATACCTAAGTTCATCTGTGTTTAAATTAAATGATGAATATTATTTTAGAAAAAAATATAAAGCAAAAGTAAATAAATGCTCAATATCTTATAATAAAATTGACTTCTCTGATACGAATGATTTTGAGTTACTTCATCAATTAATAACCGAGACGGTTATCAATACTTTCGAACTTCTTCAAAATAATTGATCTGAAGAAGTAGAAGATTTTAAATATATTAATGCAGATGATACACATATTTATTACTTACTACGTCATTGTGAATATGGTATAAATGATATATTTGACTTTTTTTCTAAATTATTTATTTCGTTATTAGAATGTCACAAACTTATTAACGGTAACAAAAGATTTGCATATTTCTTTTTGATAAACTTAGTCCGTTTTTGTGGTTTTTACTTCAAATTAAGCACATCAAAGAAAATTAATATCTATAAATTAAAAAATGAAAGAGTAGTTTATTGCTTCGTATATAAACTTCAAAACAGAAATTATAAAGATGTTATAAATGATTATAAGAATCTAAATAACAGTATAACAGATTTAACTGATGCAGATTATTTGAAAAAGTGCATTGAAGAAATACGATTGAAATATGAAAATTTACCAGTAAAAGAAAGATAAGAAAGGACAAAAACAGAAATACGTAATTGAATAAAGAAGAACATTGTAATTTCAAATAATACCGAGATTATTACAAAATAAATAAAATTAAGAATAATTCTGAAAATTAATGTAAATTAATGTAAAATATATATAAATTTTAAATGGAGAGATTTATGATTATAAATAAAGGTAAACTTACTATAGAAGATATTAAAAAAAGAGCAAAATACTTAAGAGATTATCCAACAGATCAATGACTTAAAGACATAGGACAATGAGAAGAAGTGGATAGAATAATGAAAATGCTCGCTAAAATGTAAACCTGTTCTGTGCATTGAACAGGTTTATTTTTAAACAAAATCTAAAATGTTTCACAGCATTTTAATTCAAAAACTAATCATGCAAAAAAATCAACTGATTAAACTGCATAATTTGCCCAAAGTCAAATAAACTATAAAATGATTAAAAAAACCCAGAAATAATAAGGTCTTTAGTCATTATTCTATATAATTATATTAATATCAGAAATTAAGGAGCAAAATGTCAAATAAATATTTTAAAACTTTAAGCAAACAAGAACTAGCAAATAAAATATGAAATGCAGCAAATGAATTAAGAAAAAACCTTGAAGCATATAAATACAAGGACTTTATCTTATCATTTTTATTTTACAGTTTCCTTTCACAAAAACAAATTGATTATATGTTAAATGATTTGGGTTTATCAATTGAAGAAATCTCAAAATTACAGTCAAATTATAACTTATTAGGATTACCTAAAAAGGAAACTGATGAAATCGAAACACAAATTGATGAAATTAAAAGATATTTAGGTTACTTTATTTTTTATAACGACTTATATCAAGTATGAACCACAAATAAATATGGTCAACAAATCGACTTTAGCATCAATAATATGGAAGATGCTTTCAATAGATTTAACAAAAATATTTATCAAGATTATAAATATCAAAATCTATTTAGAGATATTATCATTACAACACCTGAGGATTTAAATAATCTTGGAAGTAACAAACAAGAACAAACCAAAAATGCTAAAAAGTTAATGGAACAAATGAATGAAATCCCGGTAACAAAACAAAACTATGATGTTTTAGGTTATGTATATGAGTTTTTAATCGGTAAATTCGCTTCAACTGCCGGAAAGAAGGGGGGGGAGTTTTATACACCACATGAAGTTTCAATTTTAATGTCGGATATAATTTCATATAACTTTAAAGATCGCGACAGAATTAGTATATATGATCCTACATCTGGATCTGGTTCGCTGCTTTTAAACATCGGAGAAGCATTTAAAAAGTATGGTAAAGATGAAAATTCTGTAACATATTATGCTCAAGAAATTACCAAAGCGACTTTTAACCTAACTCGGATGAATTTAATAATGAAGAACATTAATTCAGCTGATATTAATGTTCGTAACGGTGATACACTCGAAGAAGATTGACCTACTATTGAAAATGGTGGGAATATTATTTCTGTAGATGCAGTTGTATCAAATCCGCCTTACTCACAACACTGGCGCCCAGAAGGAAAAGAAAACGATCCTCGTTATAACGAATACGGTTTAGCACCTAAATCTAAAGCAGATTATGCTTTCTTATTACACGAACTTTATCACCTTGCTACCAATGGGGTTATGGCTATCGTATTACCTCATGGAGTATTATTTAGAGGGGGTAGTGAAAAAGAAATCCGCAGAAAATTAATTGAAAATCAAAAAATTGAAACTATTATAGGGTTACCTGCTAACATCTTTTTTGGAACCGGTATTGCTACCATCATAATGATTTTAAAGAAAAACAAATCAGATTCAAACATCCAATTCATCGATGCGTCCAAATTATTTATCAAAGATGGTAAAAATAACAAACTTGAAAGCTCACATATTAAAAAGATTACCGATGCATATAAAGCCAAAACAGATATTGCTAACTTTTCAAGGGTTGTTTCTTTACAAGAAATCAAGGATAATGACTTTAATTTAAATATCTCAAGATATATAGATAACTTTGAAAAAGAAGATACCTACGATTTATATGCTTCAATGTTTGGTGGAATTCCATTAACAGAATTAAAACAACTAAATGATTATTGAAATACTTTTGATTCTCTCTTTAATCAATTAACTACCAAAGTAAATGATGCATATTATAACTTAATACCTAAGGAAAAGATTTCTGAAGCCACCAAAGATAATTTAGATGTTAAAAATTACCAAGCACACTTTAAGCAAATTGTTACTGATTTTAAAGATCTTACAAATTCATTTGCTACATCAGTAGATAACATCAAAAAAATCAAAGATATTGATTTAGATTATGCTATTTCAAATTATGTATTTGAAAAACTTAATGATATTCCATTATTAGACAAATATGAATTATTCCAAATCTTACTAGATTATGTACATAAAAATATCAAACCTACTATTGATATAATCAATGAATATGTTGATGCTGATTTTAAAGTCTTAATTGAAGAAACTACTGAGATTGAAACAACTAAGAATGAAAAGATTTCAAAATTAGAAAGTCATTTGATTAATATCGATGTTATTAGTGAAAATTATTTTGTCGACTTAAATAACAAAATAAAAGATCTAAATGAAGAAATTTCTAATTTAGATTCACAAATTTCTTCAATTTTAGAAACTATTGATGAAGAAGATAAAAACGATTCATTATTTGGTAAAACTGGTGATTTTAAATTCCCAGAAATTTCTAAATACCTTAAAAAAGCAGATAAAAATCAAGATGAAGAATCATTTGAATATAAATTATTTAAAGCAGATGATTTAAATAACCAAAAAGTTTCAATAAATAAACAACTTAAAGAACGACAACAACAACTTTTCTCTGCAGTTGCTAACTTCCTACAAAATATTAGTGAAGAACAATTTTTAGAACTTATTAAAATACAATGAAATAATAATTTTGAAGACATCATTTTTGAAAAACATAATGTAATTATCAATAACTTAATTTCTAAACTAGAAACACTTTCAGATAAATATTTTGATACTTTAAGTGATATTAATAACCAAATTGCTCAAAAAGAAAATGAACTTATTGAACTTCTTTCTGATCTTAAAGGTGAAGAATCAGATATGCAAGGTATTTCAGAATTAATTAAAATTCTAGGGAACAAATAATGTCAAAGAACATTCTTGTTCCTTCTTTACGATTCAAAGAATTTACTCACGCTTGAGAACAGGATCTTTTGGGAGAGTTAGGAAAATTTTATAGTGGTTTGAGTGGTAAAACAAAAGAAGATTTTGGAATTGGTAATGCAAAATATATAGATTATTTAAATATACTAAATAATACATTTATAAATTTGAATGAACTTAAATCAACAAAAGAAGATGAAAAACAAAATTTAGTAAAAAAAGGAGACATTTTTTTTACTATATCTTCTGAAACACCAGAAGAGGTTGCGATGTCTTCTGTTATATTAGAAAATGTTGAAAATACCTATCTAAATAGTTTTTCTACAGGATTTAGATTTAATGAAAATTTTAAAAATATAATAGAGTTTTTTGGTTTTTACTTTAGAAGTAAAAATTTCAGGGACAAAGTATTGTTACTTGCACAAGGTATTTCTAGATTTAATATAAGCAAAACGGGTTTAAAAAACTTACAATTGACATTTCCACCTTCTCTCCCTGAACAACAAAAAATCTCCCAACTTTTCACTTCTTTAGACTCCATCCTTTCACTTCATCAGCGTAAGTATAATTTTTTAATGAACATTAAGTCGACTTTGCTATCAAAAATGTTCCCTGATCAAAACTCAAAATTTCCCAATATTCGCTTCTCAGAATTTACTCACGCTTGAGAACAGGAGGTTCTGGAATCGCTCTTTGATTCATATGGTGGAACATCGCTTGAGGATTATTTTGATAATTTTTCTCCTTATAAAGTAATAAGTATAGGGAGTTTTGCAGAGAATTTTACTTATAGAGATCAAGGATTGAGAATCGATTTAAACGAAAAGAGTTCTAAATACATATTAAAAAAAGGTGATTTAGCGATGATAATGAATGATAAGACACCTGAAGGAAAAATTATAGGTTCATGCTTATTAATAGACAAAGACGATACCTTTATTTATAACCAAAGAACTCAAAAATTATCACCTAGAGATGATAAAATAAATAGTAGTTTTGCTTACATCCTACTGAACTACAAAAGAAATAGAAATAAAATCATAAGAGATTCACAAGGTAAAACGCAAATTTATATAAATTGGTCAAGTGTCAAAAATATTACACACAAAATCACTTCAAGCCTCCCTGAACAACAAAAAATCTCTCATCTTTTCACTTCCCTAGACTCCGTCCTTTCACTTCATCAGCGTCAGTTACAAATAATTAAAAACATTAAGAAAAAATTATTAGAAAGGATGTTTATATAATGGAAAAATTTAATAATGAACTTGAATTTGAAAAATCTTTAATACAAAAACTTAAGAACTACGGATGAAATAACGAAAAAATCCAAAACTCAAATATTAAGGATACCCTAGAAAATATTTCAACTAAAGACTTAGAAGAAAACTGAAGAAATATTTTATTCGAAATAAATAAAGCCACTCTTAAAAATGTTCCCTTAGATAATGATGAATTCGATGAATTAAAAAACATTATCTTTAAATCAAGTTATAAAATCAAAGACTTTTTTGCTTTTTTACAAGGTGAAACAGTATCAATAAAAAGAACCAATCCAGAACTTTCAGAAGAGGATAAAAAAGAATCAGTTAACCTTAAAATATTCAGTAATAAAGAAATAAGAGGTGGAGATACTATCTATCAAACTGCTAGACAAATTAATATCGAAGGTGTTAGAAAAAGAATTGATGTTTTATTATTAATAAACGGATTACCTTTATTTTGTCTTGAATTGAAGCAAATTGCATCAGGAATTCAAGATGCTAAACATCAACTTATTAATTACGGAAAAGCAGGAGTATTTAATACAGGTGTATTAAATTTTGTACAAGTTATTGTTGCAATGACTGAAAATAATATGGAGTATGCAGCAAGAGTTGATGATTTTTATGAATTCGATATTAATTCATTTAGATATTGAAAAAATCATAACAACCAAATTGTTCATCAACTAGATGAAATAATTAGTTTGTTCTTTAAAATACCAGAAGCACATAATCTTATTTCAAATGGAACAATTATTAAAGATAACAAGTTGTTTATAACTCGTAATTACCAATTTTATGCTATTCGTTCTATTTTGGACCAAATTGAAAAAATTAAGTCAATAAAAGATAATAAATGTGGATTTATTTGACACACAACCGGATCAGGAAAAACTTTAACCAGTTTTCAAACAGCAAGAGTGTTATTGAAGCGAAAAATTGTTTCAACTGTTATTTTTGTAGTTGATCGGATGGATTTACACAAACAGAGTTTCGATGAATTCTGAAAATTCAAAAAAAGCGACGAAGATAAAATCGAAGTAAAAAAGGCACTTAGCATTTTAGACTTAGAACGAAAGCTTAAGAAGATTTCGCAAAAAAGTAATATGTTCGCTACTATTATTATTACATCAATTCAAAAACTCTCAAAAATTACAAAAAACTATTTTTCAGATAAAGATAAAATTGCTTTAATCTTCGATGAAGCACATCGCAGTGTTTATGGAGAAATGATTGCAAAAATACAAGAAGTATTTACCAATGGAATCTTTATCGGTTTTACTGGAACACCGATTCAAGATGTAAATCAAAAAAATGATTTAACAACTGAACAGGTTTTTGGTAAACAACTACATCAATATACCATCAAAGATGGATTAGAAGATGGAAATGTATTAAGATTTTACAATCACTATATCGATTTTAAACAAAAATACTTACCTATGTTTTTCTATAACTGTGTTGTAGCTAATAAAAATAATCCAAATAAAAAATTCTCTGCTAATGAAATAGAATTATTAATTGAAAATAAAGAAATATCTGCAAAGGATGTGAAGATTTGAAATTTAATCAAACATAAAGGTAATCTGCAAAATAAAGATGATACCCTAACAATTGAAGAATGATTAAAAGATAAAGGTTACTATGATAACAAATATTTTAAAATGTTAGTTGCTCATGATATACTAAAAAATTGAAACAGTACTAGTGGTAATCGTAAATACTCTGCTATTTTAGCTACCAAAAGCATTAAGGATGCTATTGAGTATTTTAAAATTTTTCAAAAACTCAAGAAAAAATATGATAACTATGTTGAGAAATTTAAGGTAACGGCTCTTTTTGATCCCAATCTTGACTCCTCTGAACAAGTATATGGACAAAATAATAACGAAATAATTAAAAAGTTCGCTATCAAATTTATCCAGGAACCTAAAAACTATATATATGAATTTAAAGAACTTATCAATGCCGTTGCTAAAACAAAATATACAGATAAAGAATTAGAAAAGATGAATGATGAGTTAAATTCAAAATACCAAGAAAACAATTGAAATGATCCTAAAGATATATCAGACTATATTAAAAACAAACTCAACTTTAATTCCGACAAAGAAAAAGCTTTGAATGAAATTTATCAAAAGTTTGAACAAGATTATAAAAATAACAATCTTGTTCAAACCAGCAATTTAAAAGATAATTTTAAAATAGTTGTTTCTGATATTTTCAAAAAAAGAGATCCGAATAAAAAGGTGGTTTTGGATTTATTAATTGTAGTAAACCAAATGCTTACTGGTTATGATTCAAAATACATTAATACTGTTTTCTTTGATAAAATCCAAGAAAACGAACAACTTATTCAATCTATGTCACGGACAAACCGCTTAGATAATAATGATAAACCATTTGGTTCTATATACTTCTACCGTCAACCTGAAATAATGAAAATTAATTTAGAAAATGCTCTTAAAATATATTCAGGTGTAAAAGAAGAAGATATAAGTTATGATAAAGAGGATGTTTTATTAGAAGCAGTTAAAAAAGATTATGCACATATTTTTGGTATTTTTTCACAATGAAATGAACCTACCTTTGCACAAGTTCCGTTTTTTGATTTAAAAAATCCTGATGAAACTTTAAGAACTCAATTAAGAAGTTTTATCAAACATTATGCACAAATGCGAAAAAACATTACTGCATTATCAATTTTAAGAGTCGATGTTTATGATAAGCTAAAAGGTATAATCAATAAAAATAATATCGATAAATTATCATTGAGATTTAAAGAAATTGATCGTAGTGTGCTAAAAAGCACATCAATAAACAAAAATGAACCAGAAGATTTAACATTAAACGAATCCGATATAGAATGAGCATCAAATGCTAATGTATATGAGCAAATTATAGATTGAAAGTATTTTGATAAATACTTCCTTAATCATAATTACAAAAAACAAAATGAATATGATAAATATCTAAAAAACGAAGAATCCAAATTTAACGAAACACTGGCATATCTTGATCCAGAAACAAAAGGGATAATCTTAAAAATTAAAAACATGTTTGATAGTGGACTTCTTAATACAGAGATAATTAAACTGCAAGGAACAGAAGGTCTTGCTAATTCAATTAAAAGCAAAGAAATTAGAGACAAAAAACAAGCATTCAAGGATACTTATCATATATCAAAAGATACTAAAATTGAAACTACCTTTGATGAATTATGAGATCTAGAAGAATCTAGATGAAGCGAAAATGGTAGATTGGGTAAAATCTACGAACATATCAAAAAAATAGACTCTCCAGAATTTGAAAAATATATAAAAAACAAGCAAGGAAACTTTAGGGTATACAATATACAAGCACAGTTCCGTGAAGATTTAAAGAACAAGAAAATTGGTTAAAACACCCGAGAGGGTGTTTTTTGTATGTTGCTTCTTAGTTCTTTTCGTTACCTAGCTTGAATCTAGAACCTGGACTGCTATAACTACTGCTTTATTCTGCAAGCATCAATAAAATATGCTTAGCACAAATTAATTGCACTAAGCATATCTTATACATTTGAAAGAACCTCAAAACCTCATCTGGTTCATTGAACATATAATATTTTTAAACCTTTAGCATTCTTTTGATAAAAGTCTTCAAAGTATTGCTTGGTAAAAAAGAAAGTTCTTCCATAATATAAATTTTTTATTGTATTTATGTTAAAACGAATGATAAGATTTTCAATGATTTGATAGTCTATATAATCTTGTTCATCCATCTTTTCAACTTTATTGCGGTGTAATTGAAAGTCAAAACCACGAATTCGCATTAGCTTATTAAACAAATAAAAATCCTTATCAGAATTAAATGAAAAAATAATATTAGTGTTTTCTCATTGATTATATTTAATAATATCCTCTAAAGATTTAGCATGTTTGATAACAAAATTACGTGATTTTGGTGTCAAAACTTTTCATATTGGAGGAACAACTCAGTATCCGTTTTCCATATGATTAATTTTTATATATTTAACTTTCATTCTTATTCCAACATATTTAAAAAGTTTGCTATCCCTTGTTCATCATGTGAATTTGTGATAAATGTTGCTTTTGATTTAACATCATCTCGTGCTTGACCCATTGCAACTGAATATTTAGCAACTTCAAACATCGAAACATCATTATCTTCATCACCAAATACCAATGTTTTATTTAAATCGATGTTATATTTATCTGCTAAAATCTGCAAACTTTTTCCTTTAGAATTATTGATTGGCATAATATCATAAACATGTACTTGCGAGTTGATAATATATACATTGTCAATCTTTGAAATTTTCATCGCTGAAATATCAGTATTTTCAGCTGTACTATCACGCTTGATAACTAAGAACTTTAAAATATCATGTTCATCTGTGTTAAAGTTTGAATTTTGATGATTTAAATCATAATAGTCGAATGCAAATTGATTTTCTTTTTTGCGTTTAGCAATTGTGTCTTCTAATCAAGCAAATCAACTTGGTTTGCTTGCATTTTTATGAAAACCATAAATTTGATTACATGTATACACCAAAAATACTACACCTGATGCTATCAATGCTTCAAAAACTGCCTTAGCAGATGCTTTATTTATAGGATTTTTATAAACAATTTGATCATTTTGAAAATCGTAAATAAGTGAACCATTGCAGCAAATTGCAGGATAATCGCAATCTAAATTAAAAAACTCTTCTTTAGCTAAATAATGTGGTCTTCCTGTGATAACTGAGTATTTTTTACCAAGACTTCGCATTCTCTGGATGCCTTGATATGATTGTGGTGTAATATTTTTGTGTGAATCAAGTAAGGTTCCATCTAAATCAAAAAACAAATACTCAAAATCACTATTTTTTAATTTGTCCATAATATGCATTTGGTCCATGTTTGCGAAAGTGATGCTTGTTTTGTAAAGTCTGATTTGCAGGACCTTTATCGGGAACTAAAATTAAAGTGTGTAATGCCATTTTAGCAACTTCTTCCAAGGTAAGTGCTAAATTAACTGCATCTTTTGGATTTTTAATCGATCAAACAAATGGACCATGCTCTTTAACCAAGGTCGCACTAGTAGATTCAAAACTTATGTTGTTTTTAGTGAAATGTTCGATGATAACTAACCCTGTATTATGCTCATATGCACCATTTATTTCATCATCTGTTAGTTCTCGGGTGCAAGGAACGGAACCATAAAAATTATCAGCATGAGTAGTTCCAAAACACTTAATTTCCTTACCTGCTTGTGCAAAACCAACAGCATAAGGTGAATGGGTGTGAACGATACCTTTGATATTCTTATTTGCTTTATATAATAAAGTATGAGTAGGAGTATCTGATGATGGATTAAGTTTAGAATCTATTACATTATTATCCATATCAACCACTACCATATCATCGGCACTCATAGTTTCATATGAAACACCCGATGGCTTGATTACCATATATTTGCGATCTTCTGTTATTCCCGAAACATTTCCTCAGGTATGAATTGCGAGCTTATATTGATATAATAACATATTAGCTTGATAAACTTCTTGTTTAAGTTTTTGAATTTCGGCTTTATTCACCATTTGCTTCCTTTCATTGCATTTGATAAAATGCTTTTGCTTGTTTTAGCAATTCAATGTTTTCTATAGCAGTTTCATCTGGGTGGTTTTTTGATCACATTTCAATTAAAATCGGAACATTTAAGTCGTTTTTAGTTAACTGCTTTAATGAATGTACAAAATCAACACTTCCTTGTCCTCATGGAACTTCTTTGAATTTATTAGGTAAGGTGTCTTTAAAATGAAAACCAACGATTTTATCTGCACCCAAAAAGATTTCATTTTCTATATCTTTGGTAAATTGATTTAAGTTTCCTAAATCAGGATATATATAAAAATTAGGTGCATCGATTTGTTTTAAGAATGCTAAACATTTTGAAATAGTTCCTGCAAATGGTGTATCCATTGTTTCAAAAGCAACTGTTACAGAATATTTTGATGCAAGTTTAGCAACCTTTTTCATCCCTGCGATAAATCATTGCTTGGTTTGTTCATCCGAATCTTCATAATAAACATCGTAGGCAGCTAATTGAATAGTTCGAATACCAAGTTTTTTAGCCAAAATTAATGCTTTTTCCATTATCAGCAAGGCATGTTCACGAATTTTTAAATCATGTGATCCGAAAGGAAATTTACGGTGTGCTGACAAACACATTGAATTAAAGTAAAAATCTTTTTCTATCAAAAGTTTTCTTAATTCATTGATTTGTGTATTATTTCAATCTAATCTTTCAAGACGAAAATCTGATTCATCAACACTGAATTCAATAAAATCAAATCCTGCTGCCTTGGCAATATCGATTTTTTGACTTCAATCAAATTTATTATTGATTGCTTTTTCATAAATGCCTAAAAAACGGGTTTTAGTTTCAGTATTTTTTAAATTCATCTTTGAATTCCTTTGCTGCTTGCTGTGGATCTTCAGCATCGCGGATTGATCTTCCAGCAATGAATATGTATACTGGAATATCTTTAAAGAGTTTAATATCTTCAACTGTTACCCCCCCTGTAACAGTTACTTTAAACCCCATATTAGCAAGTTTTGCGACTGTATCAATGTCTTTTTGACCTCATTTAACTCCAGCAGCTTGAGCATCGCGGGCACGGTGTCAAACGATTTGTGTAACACCTGATGCTTGTCATGCCTCAACTTGATCCCATCTGAAGTTAGTAGTCATTTCAACTTGTATTTCTTTTTTAGTATCGAAAGTTTGTGAATATTTAACTAAATCAGCCATTGTTGCATTTTCAGCAGCACATATTGCAGTTGTAAAGTCTGCGCCTAATTCGAAGAACATTTTTGCAAATACTCTTCCTGCATCAGCAATTTTTCCATCAGCGACAATAATTTTATCTGGGAATGCTTTTTTGATTTCTGAAATAGCTTTTTTTCCTTCGGAAGCTAATAAAATAGTTCCAACTTCGATTACATCTATGTATTTTGCAGCTTTTGATGCTGACTCGATTGCTTCTTTAATTGTTAAGTTATCTAATGCGATTTGTAGTAGTGGTAATGCCATATTTTCCTTTATGCTTGTGCATCTATTTTGCTAATAATATCGATGACTTCTTGATTACTTTTTGCATTCATAATTGCTTCAATATTTGAATCTTGTTCAAAAATTCTAACAATTTGTGGTAATGCTTCTGATGTATGAACATCAGCTGATGTTGCTGCTAAAGCAACTAATAATGAAACTGGACGCTCGTCATTTTCAAAGTAAACTGGTTGTTTTAAAGTTACTAATGAAAATGAATTTTGTAAAACTCCAGCTTCGCTTTGGGCATGAGGGATTGCAAGATGGTTTGCAATAATATAATATGGTCCATATTTTAAGGTACTTTCAATCACAGCATCGTAGTATCTTGGTTCAACAAGCTTTTTATCAATTAAAGGTTTAATTGATAAATAAACTGCTTCTTTTCAGTCTTTTGCATGTAAACCTACATTAACTGTTTGATATTTTTTAAGTATTTCTAATAAATTAATTTTTTCCATAATTATAAACCTAGTGCTTTTTTAAGAGCTTCTCTAATTTCGTTTTCATCCATCAAATTTGTAACACCAACAATTTTTGCACGTTGGTTGTGATTAAACATTTCTGAAAGATGTTTTGATGAAATAATAATATCTACAGAATTTGTCATTCCTGTTGATTGGCCCATCGATAAAGCATCAACAGTTGCGCTTACTCCAAGTTCTTTCATAATTTTTTGAACTTTAAGTTTAATTATCATGCTAGTTCCCATTCCATTACCACATGCTGCGATAATTTTAAGTGTTTCCATAAGTATCTCCTAAATAATATAATAATATGTTTTTTACCTATATCATAGATAAAAAGATGTTTTTTTGAAAAAAGATTAGCACAAGGCTAATCTTAGTAAATTAGCTGTTAACTAATTTTGGTTGTAACTTAAGTATTTTTTGTAAAAATGTTTTTTTGGTTTGTGATCCATTATCTACAATTTGTCCTAATGCCAATAATCCAATTATTGCTAATATAACTAAAATTCAGGCAAGGATGAAATTATATGAAGAAATTCACATTAATAAACCAAAGAATAAGTTTCAGTCTGCCATACCAATATAACCATTTGCAACAGGTGAAACAAAACCACTTTTATCTATACCATCAGCAAATTGTGAGTGTTGTGTAATAATTGATTGGTATGAATTATCAATTGCTCTTGTCGCAATCGAAATAATTACAATTTCCAAGAAACCAAAGATTCCAGGAAGAAGTAATGCGGCTCTTCATCCGCCTGATGCATTTGCATATACACCCAATGATCCCGAGTTAAAGAATAAGGTGATAAATAATGGTATTGCAATATTAAAGAATTTTTGGTTCGGAATTGCTGATAAGCCACCAATAATTGCTACTGCGATAAATTGCCCAATTACCCCTGAAATAAATCCAAATGTAACAGAGTTGATTGAAAATCCATAAACTGCAGCTACATCGACAGCTACAACTGCACCAGGAATTATTTTTTCGCTAATTCCATGGAATGATTGTTGTAGTTCTGTAATGAACATTCTAACACCAGTAATAATTGCAACTAATGATGCAACTATTTTCAATGCTCCACCAAGGATATTTAATCCAAAGTTAGCACCACCAAATGAATTGTTTCATATTGCATAATTTGAGGTAAATTTAATGTGATCTGGAGCGATAACACTAAACGGATTAACAGATAACAATACAATAAATAATACTAAGAATAATAGCAAGATAATAATTGTTTGTGTGAAAATGTTATCTTCAAAGATTTTAAGGTATGAAGGAAGTTTTTTGTTTTCAGCTGAATCTTCTTTTTTACCAAAAAATCTACCTAATTTATATGTTGTAGCGATTGCAAGCATTTGTTGGTGTCCAACTGCAAAACCTGCATTTTGTGTTACAGCATTTGTTCCTTTTACAGTTGATGCAGAACCAACTGCTCAGTAAATTCCTAAGAAAATACCTGACATAATTATAATTCCTGCTTGTTCACCTGCTGATAAAGCACCTGTAAAGATACGCATATCTTGGAATAAGATAATGTATAAAATGGTTGTAACAACAGCTGATTGTTGAATCATAACATGTCCTGTTATCATTAAACTATTTGTGTTTGTTCATCTTTTTAATGCTACCATAACAATATTTACAGCAAATCCAAGGATGAATGCAAATGAGATTAATGAAACATAATTATTTCCTAAGAAAGCTTTTTCAAAGAATGTATTTGAACTTGCTAATGCAAAATACGGATCTAATGGTACGATTCCTGCACCTTGACCTATATTTTTAACTCCTTCAAATACGGGTTTAGCTAAGGAAACTAAGGTTCCTGAACCAATTTGTAATAAGATAAATCCAATAACGGTTTTTAAAAATCCGATTACTGATTCACGAAAACCTCTTCCGATGGTTAGATAACCTACAAATGTAAGCGAACCTAATAACAATGCAGGTTGCTTAAAGAAGTTATCCATATAAACTTTGTTAAACATGAAAAGGAAGGCATCACCAGCAGCTTTTGGTGTTCATGGTAACACCTTTGGATCATTTGGTTGTGCTGATTTAACCAACATTGATACTAAAATAATGAAAACATTGATTAAAGCAAATATTGATCACCCAATGATTAATCCTTTCCTTTTCTTAGAGTCAATTTTTTTAATCATATTTGTCCTTAAATAAGGTTATTTTACTTTTAATAGTTTTTTTAATTCTAAGACTCTAGGATTTACTTTAGTAACATCGTATTTTCTTGGTTCATCAAAAGCCAAGATTTCTGCTGGGTTGTTTACTAACATATCTTGAATTGCTTCTTCGCTAACTCCAACTTGTTTAAGAAGCGGAATAAATCTATCGAATAAGTATCCCAGACCAAAAGTTTCTTTACCTCTTTCGGCTCCATAGTGTCTTTGATATAACACTCTACCAGCATCTAATGCAAGTGTAATGTGTTTTTGATACCCCTTGTCAACTAAATATTTGATGTTTTCTGCTAATGTTAAATCTGTGTAATATTTAACTCTATCAGGTCCATCAAAACATAAAGTTACCCCAAGTTCTGAAATAATTTTCTCATAGTAAAGTCTGTCAGGATTTTTATTTAAATGTGATAATTGAATTTTTCTTGGATTTGCTCCAAAATCAATTAAATGTTGTGCGGCTTCATATGCCATAGTTCCTAATTGTGTATGTACTAAAATTGGAGCTCCGGTCTCGATACTTGAACGAGCCGCAACCTCTAATGATTTAAGTTCAAGTCTATCAATAGCAGCATATCCTGTACCTGCTTTAATAATTCCTGCCTTTGCATTAGATCTTTTTACAACTGGTCCACTGTAGTTGTATCCATCCATACCAACTTCAATTTCTGCTTTAACCATTTCAACGATATCATCAATTGGTGCTAAAGCTAATCATGAAGCTCCCTTATCATAAAATGCTGCTTTATGAAAACCAGTAGCCATAATAATATGAGCTTTGTTTTTTAAAGCATTCGCTATTTCTAGCATCTTATGAACATCTCTACCTACATTGGGTGGGTCCATAGTAACCATACTTTTACCACCCTTTGCAATGTATTCATCCATTTCTTTTAATGCTGCATCGACTGAGAGCATAACAAAGTCTGGATGTTCGTGTGCTTCAGGACCATAATTTTTAATTAAATGATCATGGCAATCCACAACACCTAATTCTTTAGGATCAATATCACCTAAAACTGTTCTTGCGAATTTTTTCATTTATTCTCCTTTTAATATTATGAAATGTATTTTTATCATAAAACATTTTTTCATTTATTCTTGTAAAATATATTTATTTTAGTTTAAAAATATCTAAATACGGAAAAAATTGCGTATTTTTTCCATAAATTATTAAATTCTTGATAAAGCATATTTAAAAAAATTACAAAATGAAAAAAATAAATTTTTATTTTGTAGTACTGTAAAAGTAATAAATTTCTTTTTCAACTGTATATAAGGGAGAAAAGTTAGATAAAATTTGTAAATTATGTTCCTAAAATATATAAGTTTTTATCTTTATTTATGAAATTAATTTCATAAATAAAGATAATTTATTAATTTTTTCTTTTTTTTATTTCCTTACAGTGAAGACAAACTTACACAAAAAAACAACTATATCAACAAACAAATACAATTTATAAGTGTAAAATAAATATTTTGATATAATCAAAACCAGAAAGGAAATAAATGGTAAAAGTAGAAAATACAAGAAATTCATCAATGCTTTTAAAAGCTGTTTTTAAAGGTGACAGTTATCCAAAAACCTTAGTTGAAAAAGAATCGGTTGTAACTGAATACTTTGACAGCAATGAAGCATTAGTTTATTTTGGAACAGAAGAAAAATATGACTATAATGTAGTCTCAAAATTCGCTAAGGGATTATTCGCATCACAAGTTCGCAACTTACAAATTGATCTCGATTCATTTGTTCGTGGAAAGGTTTGTATCCCTTGTGTTGTAGATGCGTTTACAAATGCATATAAATATGTAAATGCAGATATTTACAATGCAAAAACTTCTAAAAAACCAGAAAAATTTGCAGTAAGTTTTTTATCAACAACAGAGCCACAAAGATATGAACACAAACTTTATAGCGCAAATGTTTTAGCAGATGCAGTTAATTACGCAAGAAACTTACAAATTATGCCACCTAACATTTGTAACTCTGAATATTTAGCTAAAACTGTTGTTGAAGATTTAACTAAATATGACAATTTAAAAGTAACAGTATTAAACAAAGCACAAATCCAAGAACTTGGAATGGGATTACTTCTTTCTGTTAATCGTGGAAGTATGTATGAACCTAGAGTTGTTGTGATTGAATATAACGGGAATCCAGATTCAAAAGCCAAAACAGTTTATGTAGGAAAAGGAATTACCTTTGATTCAGGTGGATATTCACTAAAGCCAAGTCGTTCAATGCTTGGAATGAAATTTGATATGTCTGGTTCTGTATTTGTAGCAAGTGCATTGAAAGCAATCGCTCAATTAAAACCTAAAACCAATGTTGCTGCTGTAATGTGTATTACAGATAACCGAGTAAATGGTGATGCATCATTACCTGATTCGGTATGAACCAGTATGAATGGAAAAACTGTTGAAATCAATAATACCGATGCTGAGGGAAGATTAGTAATGGCAGATGGGTTAACATATGCAGTTAGAAATCTGAAAGCAACAAGACTTGTGGATGTTGCAACTTTAACTGGAGCAATCCTTGTTTCGCTCGGAAGTACCTATACCGGAGTTTGAGCAACAACTGATAAAGCATGAGATGATTTAAAGGATGCGGCAGAATCTCAACATGAACTAGTATGAAGAATGCCTCTTGATGAAGCATTTGCTAAGGAAATTAAAAATTCAGTTGTAGCTGACCTTAAAAACACTGACTTATCTGGTGCAGGTGGTGGAAGTTGTTCAGCAGCAATGTTTTTAAAAGAATTTACCGAAGGGATTGAATATATTCATTTAGATGTTGCTGGGACAGCAGAACAAGGTGGAAAACCAACTGGTGCAATGGTTAAAACATTAGTTCAACTAGCGCTTAATGCAACTGAGTAATTAAAAAACCATCAATTATGATGGTTTTATTTTGCTCTATATAAAAAGTATAAAAAAATGGCGATCACGAGAGGATTCGAACCTCTGACCACAAGCTTAGAAGGCTCGTGCTCTGTCCATCTGAGCTACGCGACCACTAGTATTTATTTTATCATAATTTGATTGTAATTTAAATTATTTGATTATATTTTATAATTTTTTGTTCATGTTTTTTCAGCTATTTTCATAATTATTATTTTTCTTCTCTTTTCAATAATTCTTATTATATTGAATATCATTTTTAATACAAAATAATTATGTGTATAAACATAATTATAATTGAAAATTAATATATCAAAGCATACTTCTAATATTTATGATAACTTATTGTTGATACACAATATAATTAGCTTCAATTATGAATGAATATAAAATATCTTGATGAAAATGAAAATGTAAGTATTAACCAAAATATCTCAAACGATAATACAATTGAGTTTTATGAATATCTAAAAGATTTATATCTAAATACTACTAATAAACCAAAATTATCTATAATAAAAATAGCATAATTTCTGCTATTTTACATGCACAATAATTTGTCAAATAATTATTCCTACAATTACGATTAAAAGCAAAATTGAAATAATTGAAATTACATATATTCAAGTATTTCTACGATATTTTTTTATTGCTTCTTTAGGTAATGTATTTTCTTTAATAATTGAATTTACTAATGTAGTATATTGAAGATCTATTTTATCTTTGGTGTCTGTATTTATATTTGTTTGTTTTTTACTCATTTTTTTCTAATTCTACCATCACAGATACTGCAAATGCTTCTGGACCAGTATGTGCTGCAATAGGTAATGGAGTTGTTATTTGTGTGCTTGCCTTGATAAATTGATCAGATGTAATTGCTTGATTAACTTCATCATTAACACCTGAAATTAAATCTACATAATATTTAGCATTTTTGTCTATGTTTTTTAAACTATCTATAAACTCATTAACTAAATCAAATGCCTTAGCAGTAGCATTTTTAAAGTTTCATTTTGTTGCCACTGATTTAACTTTACCTTCTTCGTTATAGCTTAATACAGGGTATACTTTTAATTTAGATAAAAGAAATTTTTTAATACCAGACAACCTACCACCATTAATTAAATATTCTAAACGATAAGGAACAATAAATGTTCTTGATGTTTCATTAATATTATTTAATGTTTCAAAAAGTTGGTTAATGCTCGCACCGTTTTCATACATTTTTTTAAGATGTGCAACTGTTCGAACAATTTGATTGCCAAACAAGTGATTTTCCATTATATGCACATTTGACAGTTCCATTGAAATACTACGAGCTTGCATAAAAGTGTTAGATAAATGCTGTGAGATACCTAAATAAATCACATCATCATAGTTTTTTGCTGCATCTTGAATGATTCGAGTCATCTTGTCTATTTTTGGTAATGAAGTTTTAATTTTAGATGTAACCGATATCTTTTTTAGTATTTCTAGATTTGATACATATCCATCTTCAAAACTTTCTCCATCGATTTCTACTTGTAAAGGTAAAAATTTATAACCTAGTTCATCTGCTTGTGCAACTGATAAACCAGAAAAAGAATCTACTATTATTCCCAATCTTTTCATATGATAATTATATTTAAAAAATATAAAGATATAAAAACAAATTTAAAAATTTTGAGCAAATGAAATATGAATAAATTTATGATAAAAATATATAATATCAAAGATGAAATTTAGTGAGCAGAAAATCAAAAATTGACATTCTTTTTATTATAACGAAGGAATTGAAATAATTTCACTTCCTGATTTTTTCAATCATATAAGGCTTGCTAATTCTAATCCTGAATATAAAGTAAAAGCAACTAATTTAGGTATCGAATTTAACTGTGATAATCCTTTTTCAATGCATTGTTTTAACATATATACACTAATAGCAATTACCAAGAGTTTGTTGATAAATATTAAAAAGCGCAATAAAACTCTTTTGTTAGGACACTCTGAAGGTATTGATGCAAAAATATATGAGTTATTTAAGCGATCTTTTTCACATAAAAGCATAAAGCTACTCGAATATAATATTAATGTTATAAATGAATTTATTATTATAAACACAACATTAGGTATTGATGTTGATTATTATATTTATTTATATAAAAATCCATTTAATAATAATTACTACATTAAAATTTATCATGATTTATTTTTAATTTCTGTAAACGAACAAAAGCAACTGTTAAATAATGTTTTTGAATTTGATAAACAAATTATATTGCATAATTTTTATAATTTGTTTATCTTAAAAATAGATAAATTTTTATCTTTTTACAAATTAAAACTTGAAAATCAAAAACATCTTTTCCTTGAAAATCAAATTGATCGCAATAATTTAAATATTAAAATTGCTATAAACAATCCTGCTGATAACAATATCTTACAGAGTTTGCTAAATTCGCTAGGTTTTAATGTAAAAGAAGCTTCAAATCTAAGAATCCAAGAACGAAGTAAAAATTTATTTTGAATTTTTTTTAAATGAAACCTTTTTTCCTATCAAAAATCTAAAACTGATTTTCTAATTACTTCTGATAAAAAAAATCGTTATAATTTTTTTTTCAATATTAATGACAGATATATAAAAATAAATAACGAAGAATTAATTTATTTTTATATTAACTATTTCTTTTTACAGTGAAAGAATGAAAATAAACTTCAGCAAAATAAGGTTATAATAACACATAGTGTTAGTAAAAATATCATTAATTTATTAAATAACTTTAATATTCCTTATGAATTTGCTGAAAAATCTGATACTAAAAATGTTTTATTTGCTAATATTTTAGAACATTTTGGTGCAAATAATAATCAAGCATTAGAATTTAGTAATTTACAGTTCATTATCAATATTTGTCAGATGTTGCTTTCTTATAAAAATAACAATAATTTACTTGATTATAAATACTTGAAGATGCGTAATTATTTTAAAAATACTATATATATAGTTAAAAAAATCAAAATACCTTTTTTTAAAACAACTAATCTTGCTACATTTTTTCAAGTAAATCAATCCATATCAAGAAATTATCGAATATCTAAAATGGAACAACTAAATGCATATAACACCTATAGTTATGAATTTTTAAACCTTGAAATCCAAAATAAAAAGCAACAAGTTTTCAATATCTGCATATATTATGATTTTAATCGAGAAAGTTTGATATTTAAGCAAGAACATAATTTTGAATACACACAAATTGAATATTATTTAAATAAATTTAAAGGTTCGCATCTAAACAACATAATCATTAAATATGTAAAGAAATATCTTAATAAACAAAATTAAAGTAAAATATAATAAAGGAGAAATATGATTTCTAAAGTAAAAGGAACAAAGGATTATGATATTGTAGAATATCAAATTAAAGACTTAGTAAACTTGGTATTTTCAGATATATGTGCAAATTATGGTTTTAAAATGATTGAAACACCGATACTTGAAACTTCTGAATTATTCAAACGTTCTGTTAATGAATCAGAAATTGCTAAAAAAGAAATGTATGAATTTTTAGATAAATCAAATCGTTCATTGTGTTTACGTCCTGAAGGAACCGCATCTTTTGTGCGTGCTTTTATTGAAAATAAGTGATATACATTAGTAAACGAAAAATTCGCATACAATATGCCAATGTTTCGCTACGAACAACCACAAAAAGGACGCTATCGACAGTTTTATCAAGCAGGAATTGAATTTGTTGGTCCTAAATCATATTTAAAAGACTTCTTAGTTGTGCAAGTTGCTACTGATATTTTAGAAGCATTAGATATAAAATATGTGCTTAAAATTAACTCAATTGGAGATAAACAAACTAGGTTAAATTATGAAAATGCCTTAACTGAATTTTTAACAAAATACCAATCTCAATTAAGCGAGATTTCGCAGCAGCGTTTTAAAGATAAAAAAGTTCTTAGAATTTTAGATGACAAAGTTGATTCTAAACTACCTTTTATGCATAAAGCTCCAAATATTCAAGATTATTTAAGTAAAGAATCGAAGTTATATTTTGAAGAAATTAAAGGTATTCTAGATTTTTATGAGATTGAATATCATATTGCACCTGAACTTGTAAGAGGACTAGATTACTATGATGAATTTGTTTTTGAAATAACAGTAAAATCCGATAAAGCAGGTTCTCAGGACACATTAATCGGTGGTGGTCGTTATTCAAATTTAGTCGCTGAATTAGATGGTCCAGATGTATCAAGTGTTGGTTTCGGATTCGGAATAGATCGTTGCATTGAATTAATTCGAGAAAATATTATTGAAAATACAGAACCGTTACAACAAATGCAAAATCAAAAAGTCGATATTTATTTTGCTGCATCAGTAAGCAACGAAAATCTAGAAAAACTTTTTCATTTAGCTCACTACGATTTAAATGGATTAACTAATTTTTATCATATGGATTTTCATCTAATGAAATCCAAAAAAATATATGAAAAAGCAAAAAAATTAAATGCAGTTTTTTTAATTACAGATGACAAATTACTACCTCATAACTCTTTTTATATCAAAAATCTTATAACAGGTGATAAAATGCAATTTTATTTAAATAGTGATGGTGTTATTGATTTACTTAAATTTATCAATGATGCAGATGTTTTCGAACCCGAAGTAGTGAGTGATTTTATTGCTCAATATGAAAGTGAAGTATAGAATGAATAAGACAATTAAAAATAATGAGTTAAATATCCGCAATATAGGACAGCAGGTAACTTTATATGGTTGAGTTGCAAATAAACGTCGTTTTGGTGAATTAAATTTTGTTGATTTACGTGATAAATACGGTATTACTCAACTGGTTTTCAATCAAGCAATTAACTTTGCAAAAGAAAGTGTTTTAGAAATTACAGGACAAGTTGTTAAACGTAAAGATCCAAACGTTCAAATACCAACAGGGCAAATAGAAGTAGTGGTTTCAGAATATAAAGTTTTATCAACTGCAAAAGAATTACCATTTCAAATCCGAGATGATATCGATGTCAAAGAAGAAATTCGCCTCAAACATAGGTTTTTAGATTTACGGAGACCAATAATGCAAAAAACAATCGCTTTAAGAAATAAATTGATTTTTGCGATGCGAGAATATTTGCAAAATAACGAATTTTTAGAAATTGAAACACCTATTCTATCTAAAGCAACACCTGAAGGGGCACGCGATTTTTTAGTTCCCACACGTGATTTAAATTCTTTTTATGCACTACCACAATCGCCGCAACTATTTAAACAACTGTTAATGATTTCGGGTTTTGAAAGATATTTTCAAATTGCTAGATGTTTTCGTGATGAAGATTCAAGAAAAGATCGACAACCAGAATTTACCCAGTTAGATATAGAAACATCTTTTTTGGATGTTGAAATTTTTCAAAGGATAGTTGAAGAAATGTTCCAATATTTAATGAAGAAAGTTATGAATGTTGATATTAAAATACCATTCGATCGTGTCAGTTATGATGATTGCATCAGAAATTATGGTAGTGATAAGCCGGATTTTCGATATGAGCAAAAAATAGTTGATATTAATAGTTTTTGTAATAATTCTAATTTTGATATCATAAAAAATGCTCCTGCAAAAAGACTCTTGAAAATAAATGAAATACTAAACAAAAAACAACTTAAAACATTAGAAGAGATCGCAAAGAAAAATAAGGCAAATGTTTTATTTTACTTGGTGGTAGAGCAAAAAATAGTTACAGCAAGTAATTTTGCTTCAAAAGCAGGCGATTCAGTTGAACAACTCTTAAAAGAGTTTAATTATGCTGATGGAACATATTTAATTGTTGCTAATACCTTTGAAAATGCTTCACAAGCACTTGGTGCGTTGCGGGTAGAACTAAACACCTGATTTAATTGAGCTAGAGATGAATTTAATTTTAAATGAATTACTAAATTTCCAATGTTTGAATATGATGTAGAAAACAACAAATGAGCAGCTGCACACCATCCTTTCACACAATTTGATCACGATTTATCGCAAATCGATGCAATGGATAAATCTGATATAAAAGCTAAAAGTTATGATTTAGTATTAAATGGTTATGAATTAGGTTCGGGTTCTGCACGTATTTATGATAAAGATGTGCAAGAAAAAATGTTTGATTTAATCGGTTTGGATAAGCAGGCACAAGAAAGTAAATTTGGTTTCTTTTTAAAGGCTTTAGATTACGGAGTTCCACCACATTGTGGAATCGGACTCGGTATCGATCGAATCGTTATGATTTTAGCTAATTTAAACACAATACGCGATACAATTGCATTCCCTAAGAATTCTAAGAATCAAGATGTTTTCACTAATGCGCCTTCATCAGTTGAAACTCAACAACTAGATGAATTGTTTTTGCAAGTAAAATCAAAATAGTAAATTAATAAATTAAAAATGATTTGTTTTTACTTCTTTTTTTGGTAAAATTAAAGAACTTGTTTTAAAATAAACTTAATATATAATAAAAAGGAAATTTATGCGTAAAGAAGTTAGACTTAAAAACAAAATGATCGCAGAAAAAAGAGCTAAAAAACTTTCTAAAGAATATGCAAGAGATTTAAGAAGACAAGAAAGATTAGCACAAGCACAATAATTTAACCCAAACGGGTTTTTTTACACTTTTTTACTTGCTTATCAAGGATTTATAGCAATTTATGAAAACAATATAAATTATTTTTTCTTGTTATTTTTATAGTTTTTTATAAACTTAATAAATTTAATTTATAATTTATAAAATACAAAATAAAAGCAAAGGAGGATAATGGAACATAAGGCACTTTATCGAAAATATCGACCTAAAACTTTTGCTGATGTTATAGGTCAAGAACATATTATTGAGACATTAAAAAACATACTTAAAACTCACAAAATACATCATGCTTACTTATTTAGTGGCCCAAAAGGAACTGGTAAAACGTCAGTTGCTAAAATATTTGCTATTGTACTAAATTGTATGCATACACACGATTTGACTCAGGCTTGCGAAAGTTGTTTATCAAACTATAATGATAATTTTGACATTATTGAAATGGATGCTGCTTCAAACAATGGAATTGAAGAAATTCGTGATTTAAAAGAAAAAGTTGAACAGGTTCCTATCAATGGGCACTTTAAGGTATACATTATCGATGAAGTGCATATGCTAACTAAAAGTGCCTTTAATGCTTTACTTAAGACACTTGAAGAACCTCCAAAACATGTGATATTCATCCTTGCAACTACTGATCCACAAAAAATTCCTTTAACAATTTTATCTAGGGTTCAAAGATTTAATTTTAAGCGAATTAACGAACAACAAATCGTCAAGCAACTTAAAAGTATTTTGATAAAAGAAGATATTAAATTCGAAGAAAATGCTCTTAAAGCACTTGCTTCTCTTGCTTCTGGGGGGATGCGTGATGCACTTTCACTTGCTGAACAAGCTAGTTCATTTAATGATAATAAAATCTTATTAGAAGATGTGGTAAACAATTTTGGTTTGATGTCTTTGCAAAAAATTATTGATTTAATTATTTATTTAAAAAACAACGATATAATTAATCTTTTAAAATTGATTCAGCAAATGCAAGAAGATGGAATTGATCCAAAACATTTTCTAATATCAATTTTAGAAGTTTTAAAGGAATGAATTATTTTTTCTAAAACTTACGATGTGCAAATATTGCATCATATTAATCAAGATGATTTTTATAAACTTCCTTTAAATAATGATTTAGCAGTTAAAATATCAAAGAATATTTATGATATTTTAACTAAAATAACAAAAAGCGAAGAACCTTTTAAACTAATTGAAACAGGATTTATTAATATAGTTGATTTGGATAATTCACCTAAAATTAAAGCAAATCACACTCAAAATCAAGGAAAGAAAATACCTGAAAAAAATGATGAAATAAATTTTATTAATCAACCATATAAAGAACAGGTAACTGAGTCCCCTATTTTAGAAGAAAATAAACTAAATGAATTATTCACAGGTGATGATTTCTTAAAATCCAAGTTTAATAATCTTGAAGTTGAACCTAAGACAAATGCAGATATCAACTACACTGATGTAGATGAAACAATGCAGCATACAAAAGAATTGTTACTGAAAACTAATGAATTTATTCTTTCATCTAACGAACATAACGGAAACAAAGAAGATTTAGAAAGTAATATACTTACTGATATTGATACATCAGAACAATTATTTAACAATACAATTGAGATTAATATCCCACATAATCATCAACCGATCAAATATCAGTGAGAAGGTGAAGACGAAATGGAAAGTATGCTGAATTTAGTTTTATGAATCCAACAAGATCGTAACAATCGCAGCACAAAAGATGTTTATAACAAACTAAAACAAGATGCTGAATTTACTAATAATCGAGTAGATTTAAATCGTTTTTTTGAATGATTTAGAGTAATTGATATTTTAGTAGCAACAAAAAATGCAATTATTTTTCAGTGTAATGATGATAAAATGATTGAATTATTAAATAAAAATAAATATAAAGTAGATTTTCAGAAGTTTATAGATTATGTTTATGGTGATGGATATAAATGATTATATTTTGTAAATTCTAATGATCGTGAAAATATTAAAAAACTTGTCACTGAATATCGTAGAGGTAATTATAAACTCAAAAATCCTATACATCAACCTAAAAAACTTATTAATGTTATTCCGAACGATCGCGAAGACCAAATTGAAGCTTCGAAATATATCTATAAAAAAACTTGAAAATCATAGAAAGGCAAATTATGAATGCAGATTTTATTAAAAGAGTAAAACAATTACAAAAAGAGATGCAAATCAAACAAGATGCATTTTCAAAACAAGAATTTGAGGTAGAAAAACAAGGGATTAAAATTGTGGCTACTGGTGATATTCAAATAAAAAGTATTGATATCGATCCAGTTTTAATAGATCCAGATGACAAAGAACTGCTTGAAGATTTATTAATCGTTACAATTAATGCATTGGTTGATAAAATCAATGAAGAACAAGATAAAATAGCACCAAAAGAAATGCCTGGTGGACTTCCTTTTTAATTACTATGTTTGATTCAGATGATATAATAAATCTTTCTCAAAAACTAAGTAAAATACCAGGATTTAGTAAAAAAACAGTTGAAAAATTTATCTACTGGATTTTTGAAAATGATCAAAGTAGTGTTAATTTACTCGCAAATGAAATTAAAAAAATTAAGGAAAAAACTAAATTTTGTCCAAATTGCACTAGTATATTAACAGAAAATCAAGAATGCAAAATATGCACAGACTTCGATCGCAAAAACACTCTTTTAGTTATTGAAAGTCTTGCTATTTTAAACAAGATAGAAAAATCAGGTATATACTTCGGTAAATACTTTGTTTTTGATAAAAAAATCGAAAATGAAATACAATACAATCAAAGCATTACAGAGATAAAAAAATTTTTAGACTATGCGCAAACCTTTGATGAAATTATTTTAGCACTTTCTCCTACTTTAAAAGGTGAAATTGTAACTAACATACTTAAACAATCATTAAAAGAAAAAGGTTTAAATGTTTCACAAATAGCAATTGGAATACCATTAGGTGCTTCAGTTGATTATATCGACGAAACTACCTTAAAATTCTCAATAAAAAATCGTCAAAATGAATAGAGGACATTTATGTTTATTACATTCGAAGGATTAGACGGAAGTGGAAAGACCACTATTTTAAACCTACTTATTCAATATTTCAAAGAAAAATATCCAAACTTACCTTTTATTTCAACACGCGAACCAGGTGGACATAACATCCCTGAAGCAGAACGGATTAGAGATATTATTCTTGATAAAAATAGTGATTTATCCCCTGTTGCAGAAGCGATGCTATATTCAACTAGTCGCAGGATTCATCTTGAGAAAGTTATTTGACCTGCATTAGAAAAAGGTGAGTTAGTGCTTTGTGATCGCTATATTGATAGTTTCTATGCTTATCAGGGGTTCGCACGTAAGTTAGGATATGATTTTGTTAAACAACTAACAAATTTAATTATTGATAATGCAATACCTGATTTGACTATTTTCTTTGATATCACACCTGAAAAAAGCAAGGAACGCCGTGATAAAAATCGTTTAGTTCAAGATCGTCTCGATAATGAAAAAATGCAGTTCCATCAAGATGTTTATTTAGGTTATCAAAAACTTATTTCCGAAAATCCTTCAAGATTTATTATTGTTGATGGTTCTGAAAATGCTGATGTAGTATGCAAAGAAGTTGTTGATAAACTCCATCAAAATCCTAAATTTTTAAGTTATATAAATAATAAATAAATAATAAAAATGTACCAAATACTAACTAAATTTGATGAGTTAAATAAAAAAAATAAATTGTCACATTTATACCTTTTTAAAACTAATTCAGATAATGTTGATATTTTTTTATTGCAGCTTATTAACATCATTAATAATACTAAATTTGCACCAGACACAGATTTAAGCAAACTTACAAATAATATTTATTTAATCGATGGAAGCAAGGATATAATTAAAAAAGATGATCTTCAAGCAGTAATTTATCAAGCACAATTTCAACAAAATAATAATCAAAAAACCATTATAATAATTAAAGATATCGATCATACTACACATATTACAATAAATAGTTTTTTAAAATTTATTGAAGAACCAAATGATAATACAATTATTTTTGCTACCACCAGCAAGATAAATAAGGTTTTACCAACAATTATTTCACGATCTCAAATTATTAATCTTATCCCTTTTTTTAAAAAACCAAATAAGGAAAATTGATACCAAAATTTTAGCAAAAACGAGCAGCATATAGTAATTTTGAAACAATTAATAACTTATTTTGAACAACTATTACAAAATAATTCAAAATATACACATAATTTATTTTTAGATTTTTTAAATGAAAATCTAAAAAAAGAAAATATTTTTTTCTTTAATGCATTAAAATACCTATTTCAAACCAGTAATTTATTAAATTATAAATATAAAGAATTGGACAAAATATATAGATCAATAAATAGAAAAACACAAAATATTCGACAAGTTAATTCTGCTAATAAATTAATGCTTGAATTTAACAAAAATTTATCAGATTATAACAGTAATTTTGAGATGCAAAAAGTTGCTTTATTAATTAAACTTAGAAGGTTATATGAGTAAGTTATATATAATAGGAACTCCAATAGGTAATCTTAAGGATATAACGTTTCGCGCTGTTGAAACTTTAAATAAAGTAGATATAATTGCTTGTGAAGATACCAGAGTAACTACCAAACTATTAGAACATTTTAGTATAACCAAAAAAACATTGATTACTAATAATGCTTTTAACGAAAATGCTACTGCTAAAATTATTTTAAACTATCTTCAAGCACAAAAAAATGTCGGATTGGTTTCCGATGCTGGGATGCCTGTTGTTTCTGACCCTGGTTTTAGTATTATTAATCTTGCAAGAAATAACGGATATGATATTGAAATAATTCCTGGTGTTTCTGCAGTAACAACAGCGTTTGTTGGTTCCGGATTTTCTAATAATTTTACTTTTTTAGGTTTTATCAAAGATAAAAGTCAGCAGCGAAAGAATCAACTTACTAATTTATCTGAAGGAACATATATTTTCTTTATATCACCACATAAACTACTTCAAACCATCAAAGATATTTATGATGTTTTTAATGATAATGTCAATATATGTTTAGCTAAGGAACTTACAAAAATTTATGAACAATGATTTTTTGATAAACCTTCTGTGTTAATAACAAAGTTTAAAGATATTGAAAAAATAAAAGGTGAATATACCTTAGTTATAAACATCCCAAAAACAAAACATATTAAGGTGAATAAATATCCTAAAATTAATAAAAATATCGTTTAGCGCTGCTATATAGTGCTAAACGATTTATTTATTTAAAACCATTTGGAAATAATGCTGTCTTAAACGGTGTTTGTGAATTATCAAAACCATTCGGATAAATTATTGATAAATTTTGACGATACGAAGCTGTTTGTGCCGGGTATTTCTTCTTATCACTCCCATCAATTAAATTATATGCTTTTAATTTACCAAAATCATGTGATAGAAAGAACGGTGCAAATCCAGCTACCTTAGAAAAGTCATTCTTTTGAACATCTGAAGCAACTGCATCATATATACCTATCATTTGTCCAAATTCATTATACACAAGCGAACCAGATGCTCCATAATATAATGATGAAAATCAAATTGAATAATTATAACCATAATAATTACCTAGCAATCTTCCTTGTGCTGAAGTATAAGGTGTATAATTACCACTATTAATCTTTTCTTCTGCGCTATTTGTAGGTAATGCAAAAGTTTTTTCATTTGATTTACTTCGTGAATTTCATTTTAAAGAAGTTGAATTTCTTTCAGTTGGATTATTAATACTTCATGCTGCTGTTCCTGATGCATCAGCTTGTGGATAGCCACCTATATATACTTCTTTTGAATTAGTTAAACTGTTTTGGTTTTTTTCATTAAATGCACTCATATAATCAACAGTTTGCATATATACAGAAGTTTTTTTATCTTGATTAGGTAATTGATTTGTTGCATTTAGTCTAGCTAAATAAGAATCAACACCTGCTATAGCCAATTTAAACATTTGCTGTGCTTGAGTATTTAACTTAGACATATCAATATCTATTTCAAAAACAGCAAAATCTGTATAAAATGGATAAAAATTCTCATCTTTTAATTGTTGCTTTAAAATATGTCCTTCATCGCTTTCATCATCGGGATCAGCATCAGTAGTATAATTTTTTAGTCGTTCTTGTGCTAATTTCTTTAAATTATCTTGAAATGGTTGAATATATTTGTGATCAATAAAATCAAAACCTGCAAAAATTAACTTTGGAGATGATATACCTACTGCTTTTGTAGTTTCTGATGCGGCTGAATCAGACTTATTTGCATCCAAAAATTCATCTGCTGATGCGAATCATTTAACAGTATTTGCGCTATCTGCTTGATAATTATAGTTATTTTCTTTGATTGTAAAATCAGTTTTTTTTGCTGCTTTACCTATTGAGATTGAACGAGCTTTAATATTTCTTGGATCAATATAATTAAGTTTATTAGCAACATTTTCATCTAATGTATTTGATAAATCAGCTGCAACATGTAAATTAGTTGCTAAGAAAAGTTTATATTTATTATCGTCTTGTTTATGATAATCAAGTAATCATGCTGTCCCACTATCTGTTGAACGAAAATCATTACTGTGATCACCTGTCTTATTACCAACACCGAATTTTATAGCAAAACTGCGATCAAAAATTTCATTATATAACTGTTTTCTATCTACTACCTTATATTGCTTAACAAAATCTGGATATTGATTATTTTTACTATAGTCTTGTGTAGGAATATGAAAATCCGGCGGTAAAGGCGGGGGGGTCACGGGTTCTTTTGGTTTATCTGGTTTTGATGGTTGTGGAATTGGGTTCGGTTCTTGTTTTGGTCTTTGTTTTTTAAAAACCAAATTAGTACTTATTTGATTGGTATCTACAATTAATTTTTCAATCTTATAATCTTTATCAAAGTCTAAATTAGTTACATTAAATTTAATTTCCCTTGAATTTTTATCAAAACTTATTGCTGTCAATTTTTCAGTTAAACCACTTATTTGTATTTGTATTTTATCAGTTGTTATATCTGACGAAATTGGAATTTCATATGCTTTTAATGTTAAAATATACTTATTTGCTTTATTTTCAACACCAGAAACAAGTATTTTATATTTTTGTGGTTGCTTTTGTTGGTTAGTTGTCCCACATGAAATTGCAAGTGCAGATGTTAGCAATGAAACAAATGTTAATAGAGATAATTTTCTCTTCATATTTTCCTTTCTTATATACTTTCTTTGAGTTTATTATTAGTAAATAAAATTAAAGATTTTACAACAATTTCCTCTTCAATATTATTAAAAATTTCTTTATTAAAGAAACTTAAATCTCCTCCGGTGAAAATTATTTTATAATTTTGCTTATTTATATAATTTAAATACATAATTAAAGATAAAATTCTAAATTGAATCCCTGATGAAACTGCATCAGAAGTATTATAACCGATATTTTTTATATCTTTATTTAATTTGATTTGTTTAACTAATGAAGTATTATCAAAAAGTGCATTTAAACCTTTTTTTATCCCGGGCATTATGCTAACACCGATTATTTTTTTATTTTCAGTTTTACTTAAAACTAATGCTGTCCCTAATGAAACTACATAACCACTTTCATATTTATGCCCAATATAATATGCAGCCAGTAATATATCATTTCCCACTTCTTCTTTTGCTATTTTTTTATTGAATGTTAAATCATTTTCATTGAAATCCAAATATGAAATAAATTTATATTTTATTTTTAAAAAATCAAATACTTGCGATAAAATGATATTTTTTTCTGGTTTAACAGAAGAAATAATAATACTTTTAATATTTATTTTGTTTTTTATTTGAACAATTTTTTCTTTCAATGAATCAAAACTTAATAATTTCACCTCTAATTTTTCAATTATTAAGTTTGAATTCAAAAAATAACCAATTTTAATTAATGTATTACCAAAATCAATATATAACATAAGACTCCAGAATAAGAAAATAAAAGGTTATTAACCTTTTATATATAAATACTCAACAAGTTGATTAATTTTTTTATTTATTGCTTCAGGTTGCTCAAAAAATAAGGCATGTCCACAATTTTGCAAAAGTGTTACATTTTTTTGCATCTTATTTGCAATATTTTTTATAGTAAAGTAAGGAATAAATTTATCATTAATACCAGTAATAAATTCATAGTCATTATTTGCTTGATATAAACTTTTAATGCTTGTTTTTAGGTAATTGGGATTTAAAATCTGTGATGTAACCATATTTAAAAACATAGGTCGCTTTCTATCCATTAATTTCAAAAACATCGTAGCAACTTTTGATAAGTTTTTACGATAATCCAGTTTATCATTATAAATCAAATTATCTGAACTTTCATAAGCTGAATCATAATTTTCAGGTATGAGTCAACTTTTCATTCTTTTGATTGCTGCTTCAACACTTTCACCTAATTTATTATCCAAAATTTCATAATTTATCGGTGCTGCTAGTAGTGCTTTTTTAACTAAATTATTATTTAATAAATACAAAGCACTTGCTCCTCCAAGTGAATGCCCAATAACAAGTTTAAAATCATAATTATATTGCTTTACAAATTCCAATGCAACCTGCTGATATAACTCAATTGATATTGCTTCTTTAGCACTACTGAAACCACAACCGGGAAAATCGAGAGCAACTACATCATAATTACGATTTTTCTGTAAGTAAACTTGGTTTGCAAAAGCAGCAGAGGAATTAAATCCGTGTAAAAATAAAACTTTTGGTTTACCGGTGTTTTCTTCTATATAATGTATTCTTTCGTTTAAAATCTCTATATATTTACTTTCCATTATTCACCAAACATAATATCAACTATTTCTTGTGGACTAATGCTTCCAAAATAGTTATCTAAATTAGGTACTGATTTTAAAAATTCTAATATTTTATTTTTCTCAAAATCAAGTCCAACTAATGCACTTTCGATGCTTTCGGTTCCAAGTAAGGTAAGAAAATCACCTTCAAATTTAATTTCAACTATCTTGTTTTCTTTTACATTAGCACTTATTTGTAAAATTCCACCATCTGTTTTCTTTTCGCTATAAAAGGAAAATTCCGGATTCTTACCTAAAACTCACTCATTTGATGATCTAATTTTGCGCAATTGTGGAACTAAGGTAGTATATTTTTCAGGTATATCAAGCAATTTTGCATCATATTTATGCATCAAATATTCAATGAATTTATTTTTAAATTCTTCAATACTCATTTTTACTGGTAATTCATCTAAAATGTTTGTCACTCTTTGCCTTGCACTATTTATTCCTTTTGATTCCATTTTCAATTTACTTGGATTTAAAACAGTTGAAAGTCTTGTTAAATCAACATTAAATAATATAGTTCCGTGATGTACAATTTTATTTTTATAAATAAATTGTGCATTACCTGAAAATTTTGCACCATTTACTACTAAATCATTTCTTCCTTTAAATTGTGCATCTAAACCAAGTGATTTTAAGAAATTAAGAACCGGTTCTAAAAACTTTTGATAACTATGCTCTGTTTTATCATTAGTAATAAATGAGAAATTTAAATTACCAAGGTCATGATAAACAGCTCCACCACCTGATAAACGACGATATAAACCTATTTTATCACGCTCTAAAACATCGAATTTAACTTCCTTATATGCATTTTGATTACGTCCAATAATCACATCATTAGCATGTTGATAAAGATAAATAATATCTTCATGATTATCTTCATCTTTAGCCATTATTTCTTCAAGAGGAAGTGTGTAAAATGGTGTAGTTTCCTTACATACATATATTTTCATTTTTTACTCCTTATTTACTAAATCAAAATTTGTTATACTTTTAAAAAGTTTAACAAATTTTGTTTCATTTTCCTTAAGATTTAAATTTGTAACACCAAAAATATTGATTTGTCCATAATCTCAGCGTTTTTGGTATCGATTTTTATCAAGCAAAAATAATAAATCTTCGATGAATCAGTCAAAATATTCAACAGAATATTTTAACTCACGAAGTAGTCCATTAATTTTTATATCCAAAATTCGATTTTGATGATTTAGAATCTCGAAATCAAAAGATAAATTTAATTCTTTGCTTGTTACTGTTTGAAATTGCTTCTTCATTTTTTAATTATATCACTATATAAATACAAATGAAAAAGTTAATAAAAAGCAGTATTTTTGATTATAAAATAAACTTTTAATGACAAATTGAGCAAATTTATTGCATACATTTTCATATTTAAAGCAGATTTTGCAAAAATACTGCTATATTAAGGATTTTTATTTAGAATATATTATAATATAATCGTATTTAATATTTAAGGAGAAGGATGAATTTCCAAAAACAATTAGAAAATACAATTTATCAAAAAAATACTCAATTAAAGAGTAAGAAGACTATTTTGCTTATTGATGGTGAAGATCAAAGATCGATTCAGGCAGCAGCTAAAGTTGCTGAAAGTGATTTAGTAAATATTGTGTTATTAGTTTCACAACACAACTGCTCACTTACACCTAATATCAAGCAGGAAGTTATCTCAGATGAGAAAAAATCAGAATATGCAAAGCAATATTTTGAATTAAGAAAAGGAAAGGAAACTTTAGAAGCATCAGTTAAAAACCTTGAACAAGCACCTTTTTATGCAATGATGATGCTTAAAAACAAAGAAGTTGATGGGGTTGTCGGTGGATTAAATTACACAACAGCTGATATTTTACGTGCTGCTTTTAAAGTAATCGGACCTAAGAAAAACATCAAAACTATTTCTTCTGCTATGATTATGCATAAGGATGAACAAAAATACCTATTTTCAGATATTTCAGTCAATATCAAACCTAATGCAGATCAATTAGCAGAAATCGGATTAAATGCCACCGAATTTGCTAAAAGCCTTGGTTTTGATCCAAAAGTAGCTTTCTTGTCTTTTTCAACAGATGGTTCAGCAGTTAGCGATGAGTCAAAATTATCTGCTGAAGCAACAGCAAAATTTAATGAACTTTCAGATACTAAGGCAATAGGAGAAATCCAATTTGATGCAGCATTTGATGAAAAAGTAAGACAAGCAAAATACAAAAAACCTGCATATACAGGAGTTACAAATGTTTTTGTGTTCCCTAATTTAGATGCAGGTAACATCGGATATAAGATTGCACAACGTTTTGGGGGATTCGGTGCAATCGGACCAGTTATTACAGGGATTGCTGAACCTGTAAACGATCTATCAAGAGGATCAACCACAGAAGATGTTTATAATACAGTTTTAATTACTGCATTACAATCTTATAAATAATATGAATGCTTTTGTTATTCTGTATAAAGAATGAAAAAAGTTTTATAATTATTCATATTAAATAAAACGGAGGTTATTTAATGAAAATTATATCAATAGGAGCAAACCATGCTGGGACTTCATTTTTAAGAACAATGAAGAAAATTGCTCCAGACTCACATTTAGTGGCATATGACAAAAATACTGACATTTCTTTTTTAGGATGTGGTATTGCTCTATGAGTTGGTGGGGAATTTTCTAATCCAGATGGATTATTCTACTCAAGTATTGAACAACTTAAATCACTTGGAGTAGACATCAAAGATGCTCATGATGTTATAGAAGTAAATCGTGAAGAAAAATATGTTGTAGTTAAAGACTTAAGAACTGGACAAGTTTTTAAAGACTACTATGACAAACTTGTATATGCTGGAGGAACTTGACCAATTATTCCACCTTTTGAAAACATTCACTTAGACAACATTTTAGTTTCTAAAATCTTTGCACATGCAAAAGAAATTAAGGCTAAGGCAGAATCAAAAGATGTGAGAAATGTTGTTGTTATTGGTGCTGGATACATTGGTGTGGAAATTGTCGAAGCATTCCATAAATATGGAAAACATGTTACCTTAATTGATATGCAAGACCGCATTATACCAAACTACTTTGACAAAGAATTTACTGACAAAGTTGAAGCAGCTATGGTAAAAAACGGAATTCAATTACAACTTAATGAAAAAGTTCAAAGATTTACAACTAAAGACGGAAAATGTGTTTCTGCTGTTGTTACAGACAAAGGAACATACGATGCTGATTTAGTAATCTTAGCTATCGGATTTAGACCAAAAACCGAATTAATTCAAGGTGTTGACAAACTACCTAATGGTGCAATTAAAGTTGACAAATTCCAAAGATCATTATCAGATCAAGATGTTTATGCTATCGGTGATGCAGCTTCAATGATTAGCAATGTTTCAGATGAATATGTAAACATCGCTTTAGCAACAAATGCTGTTAAAACTGGTATTGTTGCTGCTTTCCACTTAGCAGGAAACGAAACTATTCCATTTCCTGGATACTCAGGAACTAACGCTATTAGTGTGTTCGATTTCAACTATTCATCAACAGGACTTTCAGAAGTAGCAGCATCTAGACATCCAAAATTCAAAGATTCTTATGCTGTAGAATACTTTGAAGACAATGATCGTCCTGAATTTATGCGTAAACACTATAAAGTATGAATGAAAATTACATATGACAAAAACACACTTAGACTTTTAGGAGCACAAATTGGTTCAGTAGGTAAAGAAGCAAACCACACCGAGGTAATTTATATGCTATCATTAGCAATTCAAGAAAGATTAACCTTACCACAAATTGCATTAATGGACTTTTACTTCTTGCCACACTTTAACAAACCATTTAACTTTGTAATCCAAACCATTTTAAATGCTTTAAATCTAAATTACAACAAAAAATAAGGAAATTTTCCTTTAAATCAAACATTAAATCAGAAAGGATGTTATGACTTTTAAATTTGTAAAACCTGGATTAGTAATGTCTAAAAAAGAAGAAATTGTTCGTTTCTTAGACATTGATGGAAATTTAACAGCCGAAGGTAAAAAACACGACCCTAAATTATCAAAAGAAGAATTGTTAAAAGCATATAGATTCATGGTTCTTTCAAGAAGACAAGATGAATATATGACACAACTTCAAAGACAAGGGAGAATGCTTACTTTTGCACCTAACTTTGGTGAAGAAGCATTACAAGTAGCGTCTGCTATGGTGTTAACCAAAGACGACTGATTTGTTCCAGCATTCCGTTCAAATGCAACTATGCTTTATATGGGAATGCCTATTAAAAATCAATTATTATACTGAAATGGAAATGAACGTGGAAGTGTAGTTCCAGAAGGAATTAATTTACTTCCTGTTAATGTTCCTATCGCGACACAATGTTCACATGCTGCCGGAATTGCTTATGCAGCAAAACAATTAGGTAAAAAAACTGTATCAGTTTCTTTTGTTGGAAACGGGGGAACAGCTGAAGGTGAATTCTATGAAGCAATTAATATTTCTTCAATTTGAAAATGACCATCAGTTTTCTGTGTAAACAATAATCAATGAAGTATTTCAACACCTGAAAAATTTGAAACTGGTTCTGAAACAGTTGCTGCTAAGGCTGCTGCTGCTGGAATGCCAGGAGTTCGTGTTGACGGAAATGACTTGTTAGCTTCTTATGTAGTAATGAAAGAAGCAGTTGAATTTGCTCGCGAAGGAAATGGACCTGTTTTAGTCGAATTCATTACTTGAAGACAAGGACCACATACAACATCAGATAACCCTAGAGTATATCGTACTGTTGAAGAAGAAAAAGAACACGAAAAATGAGAACCTATGCACCGTATTGAAAAATATCTATACGATAAAAAATACTTAACCGAAGCAGAAAGAGATCAAATGTGAGAATCTGCAATGGAAGAAGTTAAGAAAGCATACAACGAATCATTAGAAGAATTAGATGTAGACATCAATGAAGTATTTGACTACACCTATCACACACTTACACCTGAATTAGAAGAACAAAAACAAGAGGCTTTAGCTTACTATGCAAACTTAAAGGAGAGTAAATAATGGATAAAACAGTTACATTAAATAACATTGGTGCTTTAACTAATGCTATTGATTTAATGATGGAAAAAGATCCAACAGTTGTTCTTTGAGGACAAGATGCAGGGTATGAAGGTGGAGTTTTCAGAGCAACCGAAGGATTACAAAAGAAATACGGGCTTACCAGAGCTTGAGATTCACCTATTGCTGAAGCATCAATGTGTGGTGTTGGAGTTGGAGCAGCTATTTATGGACTAAAACCTATTGTTGAAATTCAATTCCAAGGATTCTCTTTCCCTGCATTTCAACAACTTTTTGTGCATGCAGCTAGATATAGAAACAGAACTCGTGGAAGAGTAACAGTTCCAATGGTATTAAGAATGCCTATGGCAGGTGGAGTTAGAGCTCTCGAACATCACTCAGAAGCGATTGAAGCACTTTATTCACACATTCCTGGATTAAAAGTTGTTATGCCATCAACTCCTTATGATACAAAAGGATTAATGATAGCAGCTATCAATGACCCAGATCCAGTTGTATTTTTAGAACCAAAGAAAATTTACCGTTCATTTAAACAAGAAATTCCAGCTGAAATTTATGAAGTTCCAATTGGAAAAGCAAATGTTTTAGTTGAAGGAAACGACTTAACTCTTGTAACATACGGAGCACAAGTTCACGAATCACTTGAAGCACTTAAAAAACTTCAAGCATCTAATCCAGAAATCAGTGTAGAATTAATTGACTTAAGAACTATTAAACCAATTGACACTGAAACTATTGTAAATTCAGTTAAGAAAACCGGAAGATTACTTGTGGTTCATGAAGCCGTTAGATCATTTTCAGTTTCAGCAGAAATTATTGCTAGAGTAAATGAAAGAGCATTTGAATACTTACAAGCTCCTTTAGCACGTTTAACCGGATACGACATCACAGTTCCTTTAGCACGTGGAGAAAAATATCACGCAATTGATAGTGATAAAATTGTTGCTAAAATTAAAGAGGTTGTTTCTTTTTAGGTTATAATTAACTACTAGAAAGGAAATTTATGGAAAGAAAAATCGCAACTCCTATTGCTCGTGCTGTAGCGAACAAATTGGGAATTGATATTAATTTAGTAACTGGAACAGGGCCACAAGGCAGAGTTACTGAAGCAGATGTTCGTGCATTTGCTGCAGCACCTGCTGCAAAACCTGCTGCCCCTGCTACCGCTGCACCTGCTGCTACTTCTGCTGCTCCTGCTGCACATGTTGATGTAGTGAGCAAACCTGCACCTGTTACCTTAGACGGAAGAAGAGAAAAAATTACTCCAATCCGTAATGCTATTGCTCGTGCAATGAAAACTTCACAAGCATCTGTTGCATACTTTTCATTAGTAAATGAAATTGATGTAACACGTCTTTGAGATTTAAGAAAATCAATCGTAGAAGATGTGCAAAAAGCTACTGGGGTAAAATTAACATTCTTACCTTACATTGCAAAAGCAATTATTACTGCTTTAAAAGAATTCCCTATTTTTGCTGCTAAATATGATGAAGCAGCTAACGAAATCGTTTATCCTACAACTATTAATTTAGGAATTGCTGTTGATACAGCAGCTGGGTTAATGGTTCCTGTAGTAAAAGATGCCCAAAACCTTACAATCGTGGATTTAGGTAAAGAAATTATCCGTTTAGCACTTGCTGCTAGAGATAAAAAAATTAAACCTAATGAAATGTCTGGTGGATCATTTACCATTACTAACTATGGTTCAGTAGGTGCTTTATTTGGAACACCTGTTATTAACTGGCCTGAAATATCAATCGCTGGTGTCGGAGCTATTCTTGATAAACCAGTTGTTAAAAATGGGCAAATTGTACCTGGTAAAGTAATGAACTTTACCGTCGCTGCAGACCACAGATGAATTGATGGTGCTGCTGCCGGTAGATTCGCTGCTAGAGTTAAAGAATTACTTGAAAAACCAGAAATTTTAGGAGTTTTATAGTATGCATAAATTTAAATTTGCTGATATAGGAGAAGGATTACACGAGGGAACAGTTGCTGAAATTTACAAAAAAGAAGGTGATGAAGTAAAAGAAGGTGATTCGCTTTTTTCTGTTGAAACCGATAAAGTTACTTCAGATATCCCTTCACCTGCAACTGGTAAAATTGTGAAGGTTTTAATGGCTGTCGGGGATGTTATCCATGTTGGCCAAGAAATATATTATATCGATGATGGAAGTGGAGATGTTGAAGAAGCAGCCCCTGTCGCTGCTCCTGCACCACCTGCACCAACTAAAGAAGAACCTGCTGAAGAAGGTGGGGGAGCTTCAGTTGTAGGTGAAGTTAAGGTTTCAAATCAACTTTTTGACCTTTCTTCATTCAAAAGACCAGCAACCGCTACCAAACCTGCACCAGTTGCACCTGCCTCAACATCTGCTGCACCTGCAGTTGAGGCAAAGAACACAGGAAAAGCATATACAGGTAAAGTTGAAGAAGAATTTGACTTAATTGTTATTGGTTCTGGGCCTGGTGGATATTTAGCCGCTGAAGAAGCAGGTGGTGCTGGATTAAAAACTTTAATCATCGAAAAAGAATTTTGAGGTGGAGTCTGCTTAAATGTTGGATGTATCCCTACAAAAGCATTATTAAAAACTACTGAAGTTTTATCAAATATTAAACATGCACACGATTTTGGAATTGATGGAATAATTGATGTTAGTGTAAACTGAGAAAAAATGCATGCCAGAAAAGCCGGTGTGGTAAAACAACTTACTAATGGTGTACAAGCTCTAATGCGTATGAACAAGGTTAAAACTATCCTTGGAACAGCAAAATTTGTTGGAGCCCATGAAGTTGAAGTTGATTCAAAAGTTTACCGTGGGAAAAATATTATCATTGCAACCGGTTCATCTGATCGTAAAATACCACTTCCTGGATTTGAAGAAGGTTATAAATCAGGTAAGTTAATTACTTCAAAGGAAGCAATTAACCTTAAAAACAAACCACAATCATTAACTATCGTTGGTGGAGGTGTAATCGGGGTTGAATTTGCCCAAGTATTTTCTGCTGCTGGAACAAAAGTAACTATTTTACAAAACCTTCCAACTGTTTTAGCAATGCTTGATAAAGATATTATCAAACAAGTTACTGCTGATTTAAAAGAAGCAGGTGTTACAGTTATTGCTAATGCAAATACAACAAAATTTGAAAACAACAAAATTTTCTATACTGTAAATGGTAAGGAAGAATCAATTGAATCAGAATTAGTTTTAGTTTCTGTTGGTAGAGTTCCAGAATCACTTGGTTTAGAAGAAGTCGGAATCAAACTTGGAGATCGTAAGCAACTTTTAGTAGATGAATTCTGTAAAACCAATGTTGATGGTGTTTATGGTATCGGTGATGTTGTAGGTCAATCAATGTTAGCACATGTTGCTTACAGACATGCAATTGTTGCTGTATCTAACATTCTTAAAAAAGAAGTTAAATACTCTTCAAAAACCGTTCCTGCTTGCGTTTACACCCATCCAGAAATTGCAACTGTCGGATTAACTGAAGAACAAGCAAAAGAGCAAGGTAAAGATTTTATAGTAGCTAAACACCAATTCACATTCATTGGTAAAGCATTAGCAGCACACGAAGAAAAAGGTTTTGCTAAATTTATTATTGGAAAAGAATTTGGTGAAATTCTTGGATGTCACATTATTGGTGGAACAGCAACAGACTTAATCTCAGAGGTTGTTTTAGCTATGGATTTAGAATCAACTATCTATGAAATAGCTTCTGCTATACACCCACATCCAACTTTCTCAGAAGTATTATGAGAAGCTGCACGTAATGCAGTACATCAATTAAACAAACTAAAAAAATAAACAAAATAAAAGTATAAGTTCTCACTTATACTTTTTTTTCTTTTTAGGACTAGAATTAAAAACCAAGGATAATCCTTGGATTTTGTTATTTAGTTATATCATTTTCAATAATAACTTTGAGCGCTTTATTGTCTCCAGCATGCTTAAAGATGTTATATGCAGTTTCCATTTCTGAAAGCTTAAAGTGGTGTGTTACCATTTTGCTTGCATCGATTTTTCCTGATTCTAAGACATCTAAAAGCATTTGTGTAGTTGTTGCATTTACTAAACCTGTTGAAAAAGTAATGTTCTTAATTCATAGTTTTTGCAATTCAAAACTTACTGGTTTACCATGTACTCCAACATTAGCTATGTGTCCACCGATAGCAACTATATTTTGTGCTACATCAAATGTTGCTGGATAACCAACACATTCCATTGCCACATTTACTCCACGTCCATTAGTAATTTCCGAAACTTTTGCTTTAATTTCTTCTAAATTACCTGATTTAATAGTATGTGTTGCACCGAATTTTTTTGCAAATTCTAGTCTTGATTCTGATAAATCAACCATAATAATCTTTGATGGTGAGTAAAATTGTGCTGTCAGTAAAGCAGCTAAACCAATTGGTCCTGCTCCAATAATTGCAACAGTATCTCCTGGTTTAATATGAGAACTTTGTACCCCGATTTCAAATGAGGTAGGGAAGATGTCAGATAACATTACTAAAGCATCATCAGATACTGTTTTAGGTGCATGATATAATGAACCATCAGCATGTGGAATGTGTACAAATTCTGCTTGTGTTCCATTAATATTATGTCCTAAAATTCATCCACCTGTTTCACAGTGTGCGGGAAGACCACGTTTACAGTAGTAGCATTTATTACATGATGTGATACATGAAACAATAACTTTATCACCTACTTTAAAGTTAGATACTGCTGAACCTGCTTCCTCAACTATACCAATTCCTTCGTGTCCTAAGATTTTACCAGGTTGTGTTTCAGGAACATCTCCACCTAAAATGTGTAAATCTGTTCCACAAATAGTAGTTTTCAAAATCCGAACAACTGCATCGGTAGGTTTAATAACTCTAGGTTTGTCAAAGTCAACTAACTGTACTTTTCCTTCTTTATTAAATGTAATTGCTTTCATTTTCATAATAATTTCTCCTTTATTTTAAATAACTATTTGATAGTATTATACTCTTATCTATATAAGTTGTTGAATTTTTTAGAAAAAATATGAAATTCATTTCATGTTTTTATCAAAACTGGTTTACTTTTTTGTTTTGAATATATTACAAACTAATACCAACAATGCATCCAAATTTATATAAAAGTGTATTAAAATACCCCAAAACGGGGTTATATGGTATTAAATATATGGCGCGCCCGGCAGGAGTCGAACCCGCAACCTTTAGGGCCGTAACCTAACACTCTGTCCAGTTGAGCTACGGGCGCATTTAATTATGGAGGCACTAACGGGATTCGAACCCGCACTCAAGGTTTTGCAGACCCATGCCTTGGCCATTTGGCTATAGTGCCTATAAATTGCTAAATTATTATAGCGAAAAACAACAAAAAACAAAATATTTTTATAGATTTTTTATAATTTTAATACATAAATATTTTTATTAATTTCTATCTTGTAAAATGTGGAAATACTTTTATATATATATTCTTATATTTATAACATATGATATAAGAAAGCAATATGAGATATTATTACTCTATAATCGTTAAATAACGATATCTTTTTATGGAAATTATGAAAATATTTATTTTATATAAAATTACATACTTTTTATATATATAATTAATTATATACATATAAATTATAAAATATTTCTATAAGGAATTTAAGGGAAATTATGAAAAAGCACAAGTTATCAAAATTATTCTTATCAATTGCATCTTTAACTATAACTCCTATTGTTATTGCTGTAAGCTGCTCACCAAAAATAAAAGAAGAAGCAAAACCAGTTGATTTAAATTCTCCAAAAATGCAGGTTACAAAAACTACACCAACACATCCTATTGAAAAACCTAAACCTAATAACCCACAATCTCAAAATCTACCTATCAAAAACAATCCTAATCCAAGTGATGAAAAAAATAAACCTGATAAAGTAGATTATTCAAATGCTTTAGTTAAAAAACCAAATATAAGTGATCAAGTAATTTATAATAAAATATTAGAAAAACCTTTTAAAGGATTACAAAGATATAAAGATCCTGATTTTATAGGGATAGCTGGTGGAGGTAATGGAACTGATAACCAATTATTTTCAGTTAGAGATGGATTGGATATTAGTAAACTTACATCAGATGGAAAAGAGGAAACTAAAAGCAATAGAGTGTTCGATAAATCTACATGAGATCCTAAAACTAAAACTATTACATTTAAATATATGGTAATTGGTTATACAATGCAATATTCACAAACCATAACTTTAACAAATATAGTTGAAAAAACATCCGAACAAAATCCGAATAACCAAACAGAAACAAACATAGATTATTCAAATGCTTTAGTTAAAAAACCAAATATAAGTGATCAAATGATTTATGATAAGATATTAAAAAAACCTTTTAAAGGATTACAAAGATATAAAGATCCTGATTTTATTGGTATAGCAGGTGGAGGAAACGGAACTGATAATCAATTATTTGATGTTAGAGATGGATTGGATATTACTAAACTTACATCAGATGGTAATCCTGAAACCAAAGATAATCGCAAATTTCTAAATTCAACCTGAGATCCTGCTACTAAGACAATTACATTTAAATATATGGTAATTGGTGGCAAAACAGAATACACACAAATTATTAAATTAAATAATATAACAGAACCTTCTACAAAAGATAATGGGCAACCTACTAACAAAAATGGAACATCTGCTCCAAAACCTGATTTAGATAAAACAAAACAAGAAACTCAAAGTTCTGAACAAAAACCAACATCTGGAGCGAGAAGTAGTACCCCTCCAAAAACTCCAATTACATCTGAAACAGATGAAGACAAAAAAACAAACAAATCTGAAAATACTGAACCTCTTTCATATGAAAATGCATTAGAAAAATTACCTAATGTTACAGATGAAAAAATTTATAATAAGATTAAAGAAAGATTGTCAACAAAGAAAAATGTATTCCCTGGGTTACAAAGATATAAAGAGACTAAAGCTGGAAAAGCAGAAAATAGCACTTACTTTTTTGGAATAGCAACTGGTGGTACAAGTGATGATAATAAACTCTTTAAAACAAAAGATGGACTTGATCCACTAAAATTAAAAGATATCCCAAAAACACAAACCTCTGAAACTAAGAAAACTAGAAAGAAGGGACGTAATAAACATAACAATAATGTATTTGAGAGTTCAATTTGAAATGAAGAAGACAAAACATTAACATTTAGATATATAGTTGATGGTAAAAATAAAACATACGAGCAAAAAATCAAACTTAATATAACAACACAAGAACAAGATCCAAAAAATCCTAATACATCACAAACAAATAATACTCCATCTGATAAGGGTAATCAAAAAACAAACTCAACAGGTAAAACTGAAGAAAAGGTTAGTTCTGCAGAGACAAAGCAACAAAATACAGAACATCAAGATTCTTCAAGAGAAGAATCACCTAATGATGTAAATTCTAAAACTGACAACGAACCAAAAACCACAGATTCTACAAAAACTCCGCAAGGAAAACCTAATTCATCGGATACAACAAATCCAAAAACAGAAAGTGATTCACCAAAAAACTCTACTCAACCCACAGGTAATTCTGATTCTGAACAAAAAAATAACAATGAACAAAATATACAATCTGGTTCAGGTGAAACAGTCCATGAAACACCCCCTGCTCCAGCAGCATTAAAGACTGAAAAACCTAATGCAAATGCACAAACAACATCAAGTGAAACTTCTAAAAATCAACCAGAAAACTCAGAACCAACATCTAATGATAATACAAATGATCAAAGTGCAAAAACACCAACAAAAGAAAATAATCAGAAAGATACCCCTTCAGAAGAACCTACATTAAAATCTTCTGAATCACAACCTAGAGTTGTAGCAAGCCAAAATAACCAACCTAATCCAAACGAAAATCACGAACAGCAACATGAACAAAACCAACCAAGTGATTCAACACAAACAGGAACTCCATTTAACGGAACCGAAAACCCACAAGAACAACCAAAATTAAAAACTGAAACTTTACCAAAAAATAATCTAACTAGTGAAGAAACATCTGATAATACAAAAGTTGTAGATGGTAATGAATCAAAAAATGTTGACAATGAAAATGAAGAAGAAAGTCCAAAACAAAGTGAAGACACTATTAAAACTGCTCCATTAAAATTATATGATGGTGTTACAAAAGAAAAAGTCAAAGAACAAATTCAAAAAGCACTCGAAAAGAAAATAAAGACAAAGAAAAATAAAAAATTTCCTGGTTTACAAAAATACGGAACCAAAGGAAATGAATATGTTGGTATATCAGGTATGGGACGGCAAAATGAAAATAAATTATTTGCTTTTGCAGATGCGTCATATGCAAATAGAATTACATCAAAAAAATCAGATGCTAAAAAATTCACCGATTCAACTTGAGATCCTAATACAAACACATTAACATTTAAATACCATATTGATGACGACAATAAAGAATACTCACAAACTTTTGTGTTAAGTTAAAAAAATATCACAAATTAGATGCCTAATTTGTGATTTTTATACCTTAATTAATGAAACTACTTCGGTATGTTCACCTAATAATTTTCTTCCATGCAATTCTTGTAATTCTAATAAAACAATTACTTTTTTAACTTCTACACCTTGCGATTCTAATAACTTAATAATTGCTTTGGTAGTTCCACCAGTTGCAAGCACATCATCTACAATTGCAGCCTTTTGACCTGGTTTAACAAACCCTTTTTGTAATTCTAAACTATTGCTTCCATATTCCAAATCATATTTCATCGCAATAACTTCACCTGGTAGTTTATTAGGCTTACGAACCATAATAAATGGTTTTTTTAAAAAAGCAGCAGCGGGTGTACCGAATAAGAATCCTCGCGCATCTGGGCCTACAATGATATCAACATCTTTGCACTCATCAGCAATCTTTGAAATTGTATAATTTAAAGCCTCTCCGTTTGCTAATAAAGGTGATATATCTTTAAACATTATCCCTGGTTTTGGAAAGTCGGGAACATTTCTGATTAATTTTGCTATATTCATATTTTAATTATAAACTATTTGCTTATTTTTTGCTATATTTATCAAAAAAATAAAACACATAAAATTTTTATGTGTTTTATAAAATCCTAGTTATATGTATAACTGTGATCAAAAGAAGTTAATAAATGTGGTAATTTTTCAATGTTAGTTGTATAATCCATTTTTGGTCTAAGGAGAATTGAAAGTTGATAAATTTTCTTTCTAAATGCTCATTTTAACTTAGATATTTTACTATCCAACACAATGCGCGATTCGATGGTATGAAGTAAGGACTTCATATCTCATAAAATAATATTCTTCATATTTCCATAGGTAGGTTTAAATTGATAAATTGATTCTTTTAATAACTTTTTAGCATCTGCATATGAGAGCTTATTAGCAACTTCAATTTTATCATAGATTACATATCCGTTTTCTTTTAACGAAGCAGCCATATGTGCTGAGAGAACCGAATTTGCTTCTGTTTGTAGTTTAACTCTAACTTCTTGTTTTCTTGAAGTTACATAAAAGTAGAATAATGACATATTCATATACACTGCATTTAATAAAATTACAACGATGCTAAAGAAACCAACTCCACCAAAGAAGACGAATGAAATGATGTTTTTAACAATTCATACATATCAGTTTTCTCGAAAACCTAATGAAAGCATCATCAATGCTACAACTGAAAGTGAATTAATCATTGATAATAGTATGTTTCCATCAAGTTTATATTTATAAAAGGTCCCAAAAGCATTTTGCACAGGATCGAATCCAAAAGTGATGTTGTATAAATAAGTAACTTGTGGATTTAAGAAGTAAAAAGCAATTGATAAAATAATAAAAATCATTCCAAAGAAAGTTCATGTGTGAACACCCGAAACAAAGTATTCAAAGACAATCTTTTTACGAATATATGTTTTATGGAAGTTAAAAATTAAAATTGGTATATATATGAATAAATTAATTAACCCATCGATAATTAAATAGTTATAGAAAGCAAAGCATATAAAGAAAATAATATTTATCAAACTCAGTAAATAAGCAATTTTATAATGCTTTGAAAAGAAATAATTAGCTAAAATACCAAAGATACCAGAAAATGAAACTAAAACATTGATAATTGCAACCGAACGGTTCGGGTTTTGTCATGCTCACACTTTATAATCAAAATTATAAAGTGAAACATATACCAACACTACTATGTTAATTACAATATAACATTTCTCTATTACGTCACGATGTTTAAGAACTTGTTGCTTGAACTTAAGCATTTTTCTTTAAAGCCACAGTACGTGATGAATAATAAAGTGCTTCAGCAATAGTTGGGTGTGTGTAAATAGATTCTTGTAGTTGTTTAAAGGTAACTTTTTGTTGCATTGCAAATGCGACTTGGTTGATTAAAATATGTCCACCTTCTAAGAACATAAAACTTCCTAGAATTTCTCCGGTTGATTTAGAAACAAAGAATTTAACGAAAGCCAATTCATTTGCTAAACCATCAGCATGCATTCTTGGTAATGCCATACCAGGAACCATTACTTCATTAAATTCAACCCCATCTTTTTCTAATTGAGCAGCTGTTTTACCAACACCGGCTAATTCAGGGTTTAAATAAATTGCTCATGGAACATTGTTTAAGTTTAATTTTTCAGGTTGTAATCCTAAAATATCTTTAGCAATCACATCTGCTGTTTTGTAAGCAACAGTAGAAAGCATAAATAATCCAGTTACATCACCTAAAGCATAAACGTGATCTAAACTAGTTTTCATCGATTCGTTTACTTCAACAAATCCACGAGCATTTAGTTTTAATTTAAGTGCATCTAGACCAGATAGGTTTGCTACTCTACCAATTGCTACTAATGTTTTTTGTGAAGCCAATGAGTGTTTTTGCTCTCTTCATTGATAACTTACAAATCCATTAGAAACTGATTCTAAGTTCATTTCATCAACAATTACAACACCTTTTGCTTCTAAAGTAGCACGAACTGCTTTAGCAGCATGTGGATCAAGATGTGCTAAGAATTTAGTGTTACATAAAATAGTAACTTTAGTTCCTAATGTGCTATAAAAATAAGCAAATTCTAATGCAATAGGTCCTGCTCCAATAATTACTAGTGTTTTTGGTGCAGCATCTAATTTCATTGCTTGTTCAGAATCGATTAAGTATCCTGATTCATATGCTTCCATGGCACCTTCGATGCTTAATGCACGATTTGATGAACCAGTTGCTACAACTAATTTATCAAAGTGTAATGTTTCTTCATTAACTGTTAAACTGTGTTCATCTACAACAGTACCCATTCCTTTGAATACATCAACATGAGCGCCTGCTAAAAAGTTGCTAATAGCACCGTTCAAAAGTTCTTTGTTTGCTTTACGACGGTTTTGCATTACTTGGAAACTATATCCAAGGTATTTGTTGAAAACTCCATATTTTTCAGAATTTTGGATTGTGTCTAAAACTTTTGCTGACTTAATTAAAGTTTTAGTAGAGATGCAACCTTTGTTAACACAGGTTCCACCTAAATCTTCTTTTTCAACTAAGGCTACTTTAAGCCCGTTGCTTGATAGAATACCAGCCAAAGCGTACCCACCAGGTCCAGCACCTAATACTACGACATCATAGTGTTTCATATTTCTCCTTTATTTTTAAATATATACATATATTATAAACAAAATAATAATAAAAAGTGTAAAAAAATCATTTTTTTAATATGTTTTTGCATTTTTTTAAAAATAAAAACACAACTGAGTGTGTTTTATACATAAGCGATGATTACAACTATTAAACTTGCAATAAAATAAATTATTAAGTTAAAATAAAACGGAAAATTAGATTTTTTGATTTTGGGTTGCTGTTTTTGTTTTTTTTGCTCTAAGTATGCAACTTTTTCAGCATGAGTCATTCTTAACATCTTTTTTTCTTCTTTATATCGCGATGAAATAGACTTATTTTCACGAAATCTTTCAAATGTTCGTTCCATAAATCCTCATTTAAACACTAAAATAAGTAATACAAATGCTAATGTTATTAAGGCAGAAGCAGTAAAAGCATTAATAATTCAATTTACATCTTTTTTATGGTTTATTCCTGCTGAAATAGCAAAAATAACTCAGAAGATAAGAAAGTATGCTAATAAAATGTAATAAAATCGTTTGCTTTTAAACTGTGATTTAATTAAATTAGTAAATTTTGCTCACATTATTTGCTTCATTTTCGGATTTGCTCATCTGTTGCATAAACATAATGAGTTTGCTCATTTTCGCTAATATCTTGATTTTTAGGTAGATTTGGATATTTTTGCTCATCCATATATGAAAGTTCAAATTTTACATCCTTAAATTTCTCATTTGCATTTGAAATTTTAGGAATTGCTTTAAATAAATTAATTGTATATGGATGAATTGGGTTTTGATAAATTGCATTAGTATGCCCTGATTCAACAATTTTACCTAAATGCATTATTAATACCCGATCTGCAATATATTCAATCATTGATAAATCGTGTGCAATAAATATCATTCCAATGTTCTTTTGTTTACATAAATCCATAAGCAAGTTAACAATTTGTGCTTGAATCGAGATATCCAAAGAAGCAATTGGTTCATCAGCAACAATGATTTTTGGTTCTGTGATTAAAGCACGAGCTATCACAATTCTTTGACGTTGACCACCTGAAAATTCATGTGGATAACGATAGGCAAATTGTTTTAACAAACCAACATCTTCTAAACTTTTGTATATTGTATTACGTGTTAAAAGACTTGATATCTTATGAATCCGTCAAAATTTAGTGATGAAATTAATTGTTTTTTTATAAAATTTATTTTGCAGGAAAATATCATAATTGGATATACCTAAAAATAAATAAATAGCTTTTAAGTCTTTATTTAAATACCTACTTTCAATTTCAAAAGATTTAATTCCATTTAACTTATCATATACATTTGAAATAAAAACTTTATAATCAACTTTATATTGCTTTAATGTTGCTTTAAGTTTGTTATGTAAATGCAAATCATCTTTTTTGTTAATAAGTTGCTGTTTAGTTTTATCAATATAATTTGCTTTAAAGTATGCTAAAAATTGTTTATGTGTTTGGTTGAATTTACCTATCAATCCTTTATCAATAGCAATAAATGATTTACTAATATCTTCTTGCTCTTGAACTTGCTTTTTAAGTTCTAAAACTCTTAATTTATATGAATCCATATAAGTTTGAAGTTCTTTATCGAAGTTTTCTTGTGTTTGTTGCAATCTTTGTTTTGCTTGGTTAAAAGCATCTTTATTTATTTTTGGTTTAACAAAAAATCCTTTAATGGTTGTTTTTAAGCTTTTTACAAAGGTTTTTCACTTACTTTTAGCATTGCTTCGATATTGATCCTGGATATATTTAGATTGCTTTAAATAATCCGATAAATCAAAGTTGAAATTTGAAACCACAATATTTTTAATAGTTTTTGAAAATTCAGAAAGTTTATTAAAATCAAATGGATTGGCATTAAGTTGATGTTTAAAAAACTCACTTGATTTGTCTTGCAAATGATTAATTAACTGTTGCAACTCGTCAAAATCTAAGTATCTAAGTTTAGATGTATGCTTTCCAAATATCTTTTTAATATGATTATTTAGATGATATATTTTTACCTTATAAGCAAAATAATCAATATATGGACTTCCATATGCTTCATTAAAAAGTAATTTTGATTCATTTTTTAACTCTGAAATAAAGTTATTTAATGAGTTTTTTGAATCCAAATACTTTTCTCTTCAAGAAAATAAAGATTTTTTTAGTTCGCTAGCAGCAATAAAAGTATTTTGTTTAGATTCAAAATACTCATATGTGTGTCAAAGCAGTTGTTTTTGTTTTTTATATTCAGCCCTTGCTTGTTTTAGTTCAACCTCATCTAAATCAATTTGTTCATTTCGAAATTGCTGTTTCTTCTGATCATATAAACTAATTAATTTTTCAGTGTTCTTGTATAAACTATCAATAATCAGTGAGTTATTTTTACTTTTTTCTTCTAAGTATGCAAAATATGCATTAAATTTATCTTCAAAACTTCCTTCAACTGCATCTAAGTTGAAATTATTAAAATATTCACTTCATTTATTATAAAATGGTTGGTTTAATGAGTTTGCTATTTTTAAATTCTCCAATTTTAATTTCAGCGCTTCTTCTAAAAAAGAATAATGAAAGTTGTATTGAACCAATTCTCAATCCTTTTTAATATCAGAAATTTTATTTTTTATAACACGGTTTACCACTAAGGGTTCTTTTAGAATACTAAAGATATTATTTTGTCCATTTAATGAAGCCATAGGGTCTTGGAAAATCATTTGAATATTTTTACGCATAAAGCGATTTGTCTTACGCGAGATTCGCTTCCCTGATACTAATTTACCATTAATTCGAACAAAACCGTTATAATCATCATATAAACGAAGCAATGAACGTCCTACGGTTGTTTTACCAGAACCAGATTCACCAATTAAACCAAGGATTTCACCTTCAGAAACATCAAAACTAACATCGTCGACTGCTTTATTAATATGATTTTTATTAATAAAGAACTTTTTTAAATTTGTAACTTCAAGTATTTTACTCATCTTTAAATACCTCTTTAAAGCTTTTTAATCGTGATGTTAATTCGGGACTTAATGAAACTTTGGGTGCATCAGGATGCAGCAATCATGTTGCAGCTGCATGGGTGGAAGAAACTTCAAATAATGGAGGTTCTTTAATAAAATCAATTTCTAATGCATAATCATTTCTCGGAGCAAAAGCATCGCCAAGTGGTAAATTATTCATATCAGGTGGTGTTCCTTTAATTGAATATAAGCGATCTTCTTTGTTTTCTGGGATCGCAGAAATCAACGCTCATGTATATGGATGTTTTGGATCGGTAAAAATATCTTTTTTGCTTCCTTTTTCAACTATTTTTCCAGCATACATAACATAAATATAATCACAAAATTTAGCTACAACTGAAATATTATGACTAATTAAGATAATAGCAATATTCATTGAAGTACGGATTTCATCAAATAAAGCTAACACCGATGCTTGCACTGTTGGATCAAGTGCTGTTGTTGGTTCATCTGCGATTATTAAGCTTGGCTTTAATGCCACCACCATCGTAATTACAACTCTTTGCTTCATCCCACCCGACAAAGTATGTGGATACATATCAAAGACACTTTCACAATTACGGATTCCAAATTTATCAAGTAAACCTACTAAGTATTTTCTTTTTTCACTATATGGCTTACTTTTTCATTCTGGATTTTTATTTAAAGCATCTAAAAGTTGTTTTCCTACCTTACGGGTTGGATTTAATGATGTAAGTGGGTCCTGTGGGATGTAACCAATTTTGTGTCCACGAATCTTTTGTCAGTAACTTTCTTTTTTTGAATCAATTAAGCTAATTCCATCAATTTGCATAATTTCAGCAGAAACAACTGAATTATCATTAATATTTAAAAATGCTTTTGATGTAACTGACTTACCAGATCCTGATTCACCGACTAAACCAACTATTTCTCCACGGTTGATAGTAATATCAACTCCTCGCACTATGCTGATGAATTTGTTATAACCGGTTTTAAAACTAACTTTAAGATCTTTGACAACTAATAATTTTTCTTGCATAAAATCTCCTATTTAGTTTTGATTACTTTTGGATCAAGAGCATCATGAACACCTAATGCGATAAAGTATAATGATACTGAAATTGAAAGTAAAATTAAGGCAGGTAGTAATAATGATCAAAAGTTTTGTGCTGCTTCAGATGATGCTGAAAAGATTATTTCTCCTAAGTTTACATCAGTGTCACTACTAAAGAATCCTAAGAAAGCAAGTGATGAAACTGAAAGAATAATTGATGGAATTTGAGTTACATAATTAGTAGCAATTTTACCAATTATTCCTGGTAATGCATGTTTATAAATCAAACGAATTTTTGAAGCACCTACTGATTTGGATGCAGTTATAAACTCAGAATCTTTAACAGTGATTATAAATAAACGAGTTCCCCCTACTGATCCAACTCACCCAACCACAACCAATGCAATTCCTAAGGCTAAATCAGATGTACCGAATAAGGTAACTGCAATTAATAACCAAATAAGAGTTGGTGGTGCTGAAAAAATATCAATAAAACGCATCATGATAGTATCTATTTTAGAACCAACATGGAATCCTAAATATGCTCCTATAATAACACCAATAATAGTTTGAATTGATGCTACGATAAATGCTAAACGTAGTGCTTTTCAAGTTCCAACTCATGATCGAGTTCAAATATCGATACCCTTTGCCGTTGTTCCTAAAAAAGTATCTAATTTTGTTTGTGGATTTAAAGCAAGTGCTTGATCATATAAACTTTGATATTCGTTTTGATTTAAATTTTGTGCAATATTTGATTTATCAAAAATCAAATATGCACTGTATACTCGGTATCAACGATACATATCAATTAATATTTCAGATTGCTTTGTCGGTCCATTAATGCTTTGCACTGTATATTCTCTTGTTTTTAAAACTGAAGCAGCAGTGGCATCTTTTGAAATATCTAAAAACTTATCAAAAAAGCCTCCATAATTTTCGTGAAAAGCTGCTTTGTATTTTGGAATATCTTGTTCAAAACCAGCGCTTTTTAGTGTTATATAAGGTTGATACGAAGCTGGTAAAGATTTTATCGAAGGAGGCCCAAAAATAGTTTTACCTTGTTGATCTGCAATTAAATTTAAACTAATTGTGTCTGAAATCGATTCATTTGCTGAATATTTAGAACTAATAGTTACAATAATCGAAATTAAAAGCACGATTATAAAGACAATTAAAAATAATACGGATGGTCAACTTTTAAAGAATCTTTTGAGAATTTCTAAAAGTAATTTTTTTGGTTTTCCAGCTATATTAGAAAATGTTTTTTGGTTATTTGCTAGTGCAAAAGGAGTTTGTATACCATTAAAAGATAATTTATATTTTTTATTAAATTCTTTTGCAGTCATCTATATTCCTTTCGCTTTCATTCTAGCAAATTCTTCGTTTCTTTTTCTGGTAACTAAGAACAGTTTTCATAAGTTAGAACCTTTTGTTCCATATTTAATGCGTGGATCTAAAATGGTATATGAAACATCAACTAAAACGGATGTAAATACCCCGAGTAATGTGAAAAAGAAGGTATTAAACATAATAATATTAATTTCACCATTCGGAAATGCGTTAGCAATAATTTGTGATGTCCCAGGAACTTTTCAATATCTTTCGATTACTATTCCACCAGTTAACAATCCAATATATGATGGAATGATAATTGCAGCAAGTGGAATTGAAATATTACGTAATACATATTTAAAGAATATTTCAACTCTACTTAGTCCTTTTGATTTTGCTATTAAAACATAATTTGATGTTAGCACAGTAATAACTTGATTTCGAGTGTAACTGATATAACCTGATAATGAACCTAAAACAATAATCACAATTGGTGGTAATCACGAAATAACAACTTGACTTTGAGTCTGTGCTGCCGCTTCTGCCGTTCCAGGTATCGCAACAGTTGGTGAAACACCAGATGAGGCTAAAATAGTAATTAAAATTGGTGCTACTATAAATGAAGGTAATGCAATAAAAATTAATGAAAAGAAATTTACCACTGCATCAACTCATGTACCACGTTTATAACCAGCAAAAATTCCAAACAATATCCCTAAAAATGCACTAATAACAAATGCTGGTAAAGTGATAATAATTGAGTATTTTAAGCGCGAAAAGAATAATTGTGGGATGCTATTTACCCCTAAACTTGCAAATAATTTATCATCAAATGGTAAACCAAACGGATTCGCTTTATTAGTAAATAAATCATTTACCCAATAACCAAAACGAATTATTGGATTAAGTTTATAGGTTTTTCAAACATTTTGATATTGGTCATACTTTCCACGTCAATCACTTGGTAGAAAATGATAATCAATACTTTTTTCAAAACTTTGTCTAGATATATTCTGTAATGCTACCTGACTTTGACCTTCAGCACCGTTCTTTGAATTTGCAGTTTGTACAAATGGATTATCAGCAAACTGTGCTGTAAGTGTATATACAACAAAGATAATGATAATCAATGTTAATAATGCAAATCCTATCCGTTGTAAAATGTACTTAGTCATTTATCTCCTTATTTAATAATGCAAAGACAATTAACTTGCGTTAATTGTCTGGATATTATTTGGTTGCAACTTCGTATGAACCATAGTTGGTAGCATTATCAAGTGTTGCAGGTATGATAAAGTTTGGATTGCTCAATCCTTTTACAAATGAATCTTTTAATGTTCCAGTTGTTATAGTCATATTCATTCCTGTTAAATTACGGAATTCAGCAACCATATTTAACAATGCTTTTTTATTAAATACATCTTTTGTTTCATCTGATGTATTTAATCATAATCAGAAGTTTGCTGAAATTGTAAGAGGTGGTAAGTATTTTGCCTCATCTTCTTTGCTTAAAGGAACTAATTGTTCTTTTCCGTCAACTGTTTTAAGTTGATATTGATTTAAATAAGTGGAAATATCGTTTGTGTATTTATTTCCCAACTTAATTAATTTTTCAAGTGGAATCGAGAATTTAACATTGTTTTTAGGATCCTCAATAAATTTCTTTCAGTATTCAGCTGCTTTAACAAGGTTTGGATAATTTACTTGAAGTTTAGCTTTATAATCTGCATCAGTGTTAATTCAAGTAAATAATTGAATTAAGTTACCTTGAAACATATATCCATCAAAACCTGATCCGACTAAATTATAATCATATCCTCAACCAGTTACTGTGTATGGAGTTGATCCAAAATTAAAAAATTCATCAAAGTCTTTTCTATTATTATTTTTTTCAAATTTAACTTCAAAACGATCAGGATATAAACTATTAAGAACTTTTTGCATTCCTTTATAAACATTTTCATGAACTGAATTAATATTTGTAAATCGAGCACGAACTGTGAATCTTACTTTCTTTGTATCCTCTACTTTATCAAGATCGGGATGTTGTTTATAAAATTCATCCAATACTTCTTTCATCTTTGTTTTTAATATATCTAATGCACTTGAACTAAATTGATCATCAGCAGTTTTACCAACTATTGAATTTTCAGATGGTGATAATTCGGTTCCGATTTTTTCACCAAGATTAACTTTTTGTCCAGTTTTTGAATCTACTACAAACACAGTTGATAATTGGTCTCAATATGGACGTAATGTATTATATTGCAATGATGTATCTGAGTCGTTATTACGGATGGTTACATCTTGTGCAAATCCTGAAATTCATGGAATTGTAAGATTAGGTGTTAATAACTCTTGTGCAACATATGCTCAGTTGATTGAAGCAGTTAGAATATTCATAAATTCTGCTCCTAAACCTGTGGTAGCTGCTTTTAATGTATTAGTTGCAGTTCCGGCTTTGATATCAGTCAATGAAGCTCCATAAACTAATTTTGTATATGCATCATTCATAAATGAAGCAGTTGTTGATTCTTGTTGATTTTGCGGAATTCATGTAGGTGTAAATCCATTATTTGAATGACTTGTATTTCTAGATTGAACATCTCTTAAACCTCATTGCACAGGGTTTGCTGAAATTTCTTCGTGGTATGCCTTTAAATTACTATAATTTGCACTTGCTGTTAAACCTGCTTTGAATTGCTCATAATTAAATTTTGCAAAACCATCTCCTAACGGAGTTGTAGTGTAGGTATTTTGAAAAAGTTTTACACGTCTTGGATTATTAACAAACTTTTGATTTCAATAGTTTGTATTTAACTTAAAGGTATCAGTCAAAGAGGTTCCATCATAACCAGCATAGTAATATTTACCAGCATATAAAGCCGAATCCATTGACATTCCATATCAGTATATCCCAGATTCTTTAGCTAAACCATCTTGTAAATTGTTGATTTTGTTTTTGATGTCTGTTTTATCTGAATCACTTATATCACCACTTTTATAGAAGTTTGGTAGTTGTTTACTTGCCACAGTTTCTTCGATATATTGTGATGGAGCAGGAATTAAATCATAACTGTTAAAGAAAAACTTATCATATGCCAAATCAAATTTAGATTCTTTTTTTGGATCTAATTCTTGTAAAACAAAGAATTCACGTTGGTCATCGCCTGTTCCTTCAACATGTACTGATTGTGTTTTATCTAAAATTTTATTTACATCAATGTTATAAAGTTCATATAAGTATTTATTAGTTCAACTGTTTCCTTGAGCTCTAAAGTATAAATCTCCATTTACAACATATTTTTCACCTGCTAATTTTTCTAATTCTTCGGTTCCACCATTATTTAAACGAAATAGTGAATCCTGTCCAGCATAGGTACGTAATACTCCCATTCAAAAATCTTCTGCTTTAATTGGATATTTTGTTGCTTCACCTTTAGAATTAATTCATTTTTGATTTTTTCGGATTCTAAATGACATCTTAGTTGCTTTCTTTAAAGCATGTCTAAATGTATCGGAGTTAATCGATCTAGGATTATCACTTTGCAATTCAACTAAACTTAATGAATAACTACCATCTGGTTTATCGGGCTTTGGTAGTAATGGAGCATCATCTTGATCAAAAACCATATCTTTTGTTGTTCCATCATCTTGTTTTACTGTCAAAATAACTGCATCTGCTAATTCTAATGAATATCTAGAAACCGATGGTTTATGAATTGTGCGAGTCTTAATTGTTTCTAATGTTTTTGTATCTTGCACACTAGTTTCTGTGACTTCTGGACGACCATAAAAGTTTAATTCAACTAATCTTGGAATTTCTGAATCATATGTAGATTCGGTTAATCCACCTGTGGTAAATGAAAGGTCGTAAAAATTTCTTGAATCAGAATGGGTAGAATCGTATTTAACTGTATATAATCCGCTTGATGCTTGTTGTGAAAAAGAGGTTTTCCCATCAAGATTAATTGTTTTTGCAGGTGGATTAATAATTCCTAATAAAGTATCAGTCGATTGATATTTTTGTGTATCAATTTGCTTGCTAGGATATGCAAAAGCTGTGTTATATTTATCATCTGCAGGTGGTTTCGGTAAACCGTTTTCATTGCCTGGAGTTATTTCTTGATTACCTACTGATGTGGTCGAACCACCACCACAAGCAACAGCAACTGGTAATACCAGAGAACTTGCTGACAATCCTAATCATAAAAATTTCTTTTTTTTCATATTATTTTCCTTTTTTGTCTACTTTAAAAATTTTCTTACCTAAATTAATTCATTGGTCCACTATTTCTGAAAGAAATTGCAATCCATCATCATAAAAGTTATCATTCATTAAATCTACACCCACTTTTTTTAAAATCTCAATTGGATAATCACTACCACCTGCTGATAAAAAGTTGTTTATGTAGTTATCTAAAGCAACTTTACCTGACTTTTTATATTGTCTAAAAAAGTAGGTAGCAACTAGATGTCCTATAGCATATTTATATACATAAAATCCATAGTAATAATGTGGGACATAAATAGATTGGATGGTATTAGCAACTGAATATGGTTGCTTAGTTAGAGTGTATTTTAAATTATTTACATAATAGAGCTTACTAATTGAATCATAACTACCAGATACTTTCCCTTGTGAAATCGCTTGGTAAAGATCATATTCGTAGTTAGCTCAATTGGTTTGCTTTAAAACAGTACCGACAAATCCTGCGATCATTGAATCGAGAATTTGAAATTTTAATTTGTCGTTTTTTGAATTAGTTAACATATAATCTGCTAACATAAATTCATTGTATATTGAGGCTATTTCAGCTAAGAAGATGGGATACATTGAATTAGGTAAGTTTTGCCGAGTATCTGAAAAATACGAATGCATTGAATGTCCTAACTCATGTACAAGTGTTTCAACACTACGCAGTGTCCCTTCGAAGTTCATTAAAATGTATTTTTTGTCAATTCCATAGGTTCCACCGATGCTATAAGCACCACCTCGTTTGGTATCGGTGCTCATATAATCAACTCATCGCTCATCGATTGCTTTGCAAACTTGCTGATAATACTCATCTCCAAAAGGTTTTAATGCTGCTTTAGCAAGTTCATTCATTTCGGAAACTGTATAAGAAGTTTTCACATTAACTAAATCGCGAGAGTAATCTCATTTTTGACGTTTGCTATGAAATTTAAGATAATAGAACTTATCACTTCATTGCTTATATTTTTTTAATATTGTTTTACTTGAAGCAACTTTTTCAAAAAGTTTCATCAAGATTTGATTTAATACCTTATCTGAAGCTGTTAGCATTGCTACAGTAGAATCATATTTACGTAATTTTGCTTCAGTAGTCAATGCTTTGAAATGTTGGAATAATAATTCGGCAAATGTATCTTTGTGGTTAGTAAATGCTTTTCAATAATTTAAATATGCTTGCTTACGCACATTAGCATCATCGGATTTAAGAAGTTTTTGATAAATAGTGGGATTAAGTTTAATTTTCTTACCTTTTTTAGTTTTAACTGTTCCATAATATAACTCACTATTTGAAAGAATACTAAAGATATTATGTGGATTGGGTTGCCCGAATGCTGAATTAACTAAGTATTCTTCAACTTTATCATCTAATTTATGCTCATATTCTTGGATTTGATCACAAATACTCCGACGATACGATGCTAAGCGAGGATCGTCTTTTCATACCTTCATTTTTTCCATATTAGCATAAAAACGATTTGATTCAGAACCAAACTCGGTATTGAGTGTGTGTGATAAAAATTGAAATTCTGATTCTAATTGTTTAAATTTCGCATTAACTAAATCGGTATTTAAATTATTTGAAATATAATTATCAATTTTAAATGCTAATTTGGTTTGTTGCTCCGATAACATCACATCAGCTAAATAAGATTCGATGCTATCGTATTTGCTATCTTTATTTAAAATTCTGCTTTTATATACCTTTTTATACTCTGAAATTAGTTTTTCAATGCTACTACCACTAAGAATATCATCTAAATCTCAGGTATATTCACTCGGAATATCCTTATGATTTTTAAATTGCTTTGCTTTCATATTGCTCCTATTGTTATGAAAAAAGTCTTGTAACTTATAAATTTACAAGACTTTTTAATCAGTATTTAATATCATACTATCTAAAATAAGAAATGTAAATCTATAGCACCAATGGTTCAACCAAAGAGTAGAAATCTTTTATGCTTTTCTACCAACTTAACTTACTGCCATAAGTTAGGTTTCGGCTTTTATACCCTTTCATTAACTTTTTAGCATGCCTGCAAGGTTAATTACTCTTGTTAAAAGCTCCTCTATAGTTTAGCTCACAGATTACTACTATGTCGTAATCTGTTAAACTAACAACAACAGATTATGACAAAATTAAACGTTAATAATATTGCAACGTCTATTAATATATGTCATAATAATTTGTTGTGTTCCTTTTTTCATAGAAAGTAGTATACCAAAAAAATCATTAAAGCAAAATAAAAAAAACACAATTGCTTGTGTTTAATCAAAAGGAATGATATGAATATGAGTATGAAATACCATCTGACCTGCTGAAGCACCAGTATTAACTAATAATTTAAAACCACTTTTATTGTGTTCTTTGATATATTTAGCAGCCAACTCACGAGCTTTTAACATTGCATAAATAAAGTCTGCATCGTTGTTTTCTAAAATGTTTGCTTCTGGGATTTTCGGAATAACTAAAAAATGTCCAGGTTGAAACGGTTTAATATCATATATTGCAATTACTTTTTCATCTTCATAAAGAATTTCTGCTGGTATTTGACGATTAATAATTTGGGTAAAGATACTAGCCAAGGAACTTAGAATCCTTTGCTGAATCTTTTAATTTTGCATCATCTATACCTACAGAAACACGGTAACCTAAATCTAAGAATGCTTTGACAACTTGATCATATAAAGCAGAATCAGAAAGGTTTAATAAAACGGATAATTTAATAATTTTGTCTTTAAAAGGAGTAGCATCGAAACTAATAATTTTTTTAGTAATTTTTGCTGGTTGTCCTTGCTTGTCTTTATCTGGATTGTCTATTTCAATTGTTTTACCAATCGGTAAAACTCAGTTGAAAAATGATACTTGAATATTTTTATCATCAGAAGAAATATTAATTGCTTGCGATAAATTACCATTAGCATCGACTGAAACTAGACGAGAGTTTACAGGATCATAAAATCCACTTAAATCGCTAAAATTTGCGATGTTTTTTAAAATCTCAATATTTGATGTAGCTCCATCTTTTCCGACTAAGAATCTAAATTTATTATCATTTTTTAAAACTCCTACATATGAAGCAAGTTGCTTTTGTTGACTAGCATCAAAAAATAATAAGTCGTCAGAAGCATTTTTGTTAGTTGTATAACTTGTTTTTGCTAAATTATTATAATCATTGATACTTGAAATTTGACGAGTTTGTAGGGTAAAAATATCATCTGCATTAGAACTTTTGTATTGTCAAAGTTGCACAAACTGGTTTTTGACTAAATAATCTATTAATAAAAAGTTATTTAAGTCAAAATTATCTTTATTTGCATCATAGTCACTTTTATTAATCTTTTCTAATTCTTCTTTTTTATTGATTTTAAAATAAGTAGCAACCAATAAATTTTTTAAAACATTATATCTAACATCTGATTCATCTATTTTAAATAATAATTTAAATTGATCCATATTCGGATGATTATTGGTAATATTTTGTGGTTGTAATAAGTTTAAATCATTTTGATTGAATAATCCTAATTTTTGTAATTTAGCAAGTTCTTTATTATAAAAATCATTATCCTTTTGTGATTCAAATGCTAAATATGCTAAATATGCATTATATGCATCAGTTGCAAAACTTTGCGATTGCAAAAATGTTTCATTAATTTGGGTTTGATTTTTATTATTTAAATCGAGATTATAGTATTTGCTTACTACTCCTAACAATCAAGTTTTTTCGATTTCTTTTTTGATTGCATCTTTTTTTTCAAAAGATAATTCTTGTTTAGTTTTTTCAGGAGTATTAACTTTGGTTCCACATGCTACAGTGGCAATTGGTAAGATGCTAATTAAAGAAGATAAAGCAAAATACTTAAAGCGTTTTAACATTATTTATCTCCTTTATTAAGTTCATTTGCTACAACTGCTCCGATGACATCAAAAGCAGATTTGTCGCTGTAGGTATATTTTTTGGTATTTAAATCAAAGTAACCGACTTTTAGTTGACCATCTTGATAAACAATATTTAATGAATTATTTTTATTATATGTATCATTGATTCATTGATTAATTTTTGAGATATCATCTAAATCTTTTGATAAATGAATTCCATTATCTATCACCTTTATCCTTGATTCTACATTTGTGATATCACTTTGTGTATAATCAGTGTTAGTTAATGAATTTGGGTTCTTTGTATTTAATACTGTTGCAACAAATTTTGGATCAGAAAGTGCATTAAGTAAAAAATCTTCTTTTGAAATACTTGCACTTAATTTATCTGTAATATGTAAATTTGTGTTATTGCCTGCTAATAAGTTTAATAAGTCACTTTTAATAAAATTGTTATAGTTATCTTTTGAAATTTTATAATCTGAAAATAACATTAATCCTTTATCAGTAGGGATAAGATAAAAATTAGGTTTGTTTTTGATGCTATATGCAAACGCTAAACGTTTATTACTGTCATCGATATTTACTGCGAATGCTTTGTTAAAAGTATCTTTGATATAAATGCTAAATTGATCACTTGTTAGCGAATCTATTAGTCGTTTTATATTAGTATTTACATTATTTACTAACTCAGAAAATTCTTGAATTTTGCTTTTATCTTTTGATTCTGAAATTGTTTTTGCTTTATCTAAATCAGATTGAATCAATGATTCAAGTTGTGGATTAAATCCTTTTGGTAATTGGTAAATAGTTGATAAATCAATTTGAGGTAATACAACAGATGTTTTGTTAGCATTAGCTTGTTGTTCAAAAATTCCTTGGGTTTGTGTTGCTAGTGCTTGATTTACATCCAAGTTAACTAAATCAGAAAACGATGTTATACCATTTGTTGCTAATGTGTTTGATTTAGTTAATGTTAAGTTATCTAAGGCAAATTGAAATTGCTGCTTACTTGGAACATCTGAATTTGACTTACTGATTCCATATAAAGTAGGAATATCTACAAAATTATTAAGGTAATCTATATTTGCTTTAAGAATTGGACTACCATCTGCTGTTTTTACACTGGTATATCTTAAGATATTAATAAGTTTATCCTTTGCACCATCTTTATCAAAAGAAAACGGGAGCAATAAATCTTTGTTTGCTACACCTGGAAGTAAAATTGAGGTTGTAATATGAATATCATTTTTTGCAAAATATTTTGCCACTAAAGCACTTGGATCAATTTTGTCTTGAATAAATGATTTGGTTGTAAATAAAATAATAGAACTTGAATTAGCATCGGGTCGAAAGTATGTAACATTTTCTTTTAAGTATGGGACTACATTATCACCTTGTTTATAAAGCAAATCCTGCAATTTATTTCCGTTTGCATCAAAATGCGGGATATCTCTTTGTGCCTTACGGTTTAATGCACTTGCAGAAATAATTTTAGTTTCAATTGTAAAACGACGTTTGGCTTCAGTTTCAACTTCCTTAAATGTTGCATATTCGACTGCTTCATCAATGTTTTTAGAATTACCATACTCTGTTTGCAACTTTTTATTTCAAGCATCTAAATAAGTATTGGGTTGAAATGATTGACGGGTACTTTCGAATTCTGCATTAATTGCTTTGCGTTTTTCTGAACGGATTATTGCTAATGATTTTAAATCACTCGCTACTTTAGGATTTTCACCAGGTAATAATGATGCATTATAAATTTGGCGATATTCATCAGCTGCTTTTTGCTCTTGATCATAAAAATAAAATACTGCTTGACGGTAAATATCATCAATTTGTTTATCATTTGCTTCTTTATTACTTTCTAATGCATTTTCCAAATCACCTACATTCATTTCAGTAGTAATCTTTGATTTATCATTAGTATTAAAGAATTTGAATGCTGCTGCATTTTTTGCTTGTGCCTGCACATAATCAATTCGGTTAACGCTTATACCTAACGGTATAGCAATAGCAGCAATAATAATCACTCCTAGCGAACCTAAAATCCCAAAATTAATTCAATTTCTTTTGCGGCGATTAGTTTTGATAAGTTTTTGCTTATCTTCATACGAATCATTAAGTTCGGTTAAGCGTTCAAAAAATGTCTTTTTTCTCTTTGCCATTTTTACCTCAATTTTGTTTCTTATATAAAAGTTTTTAATATATTATAGCAAAAAAAATGTATTTTTTGCAGCGATTTGGTAATGCTATATTTGTATTTATCCACCTATATATCATATGTTCTTAAAATTGTATAGTATTAATAATATGATTATAAACTTGTTAGTAAATAAAATTATGCAACTTTATTTTGTATATAGTTGCATAATTTTATATTTTTTACTTTGTTTTTTGGGTTGTTGTAGTGCTCGATGATCCTGATGCAGAGCTAGTTGTAGTTGCTTTTGTTTCTTTCTTTTCGTCTTTTTTTCCACCTTTATATGTTATAACAGCATCTGCTTTACCATTACCTCTCATAATTGTTACTCATAAATTATAATTTGTTTTCTTAATATGTTCAAGTTGTTCAGGAGATAATGTTGATAGATTTTCAGGCAGCTTTTTACTTGGGTCTCTTGGTGGGTAACCGAAAATTCAACTATTTAATCCCCTCCCTAATCCTAATGCATCTCTAATTGCTAAATATTTTTGAACATCGTGTTTTTGTAATCAATTTAAATGTTCAGTTGTTATATCAGAAACATTTGCAGGAATCGCAACACTACTATAATCTTTTTCAGGTATAGGTTTTGGTTGATTTTTTATTGGTGGTAATGTACTTTCGGTTTATTTGATATCCGATTCATTTCCTGGTTGTCCAAAAATTCAATTATCAGGCAAAGGTTTTAATACTTGCATAATCGCTTGAAATTGTGAAAAATTATGCATTTTTATTCATTCAAGTTGTCCAGATGAGATGGTTGATAAATCAGTTGGAACTGCTATTTTGCTATAGTCTATTTGTCTTTGTGGTTTATCTATTGGAGTAGTTGAAAATGTATTAAGGTTTTTATTCATATTTTCAACAGAGAAAAGAATTTTTTCACTTCCGTCTTTTTTATAAAAAGCAAATGAATAAAATTTATTTGGTATTAATGCATTATCATTATCTTTATCTCATTTAAATAAAAGTGGATATTGTCCTTCTTTAAGTGGATCTTGATTTACATCAACACTAGCATATGCTGCCTTAATGTCTCCGTCTTTTACAAGACTATTATCATCAAGTGATTTAACTTCTGCTGCAATAGCAACTCAATCACCTTTAATTCCGACAAGTGGTTGGTCGTGGAGAACAAAGACAAATGAACCATTCTTTGACATATAGTTTTCACTTCTAGCAGCAGGGTGCTTTAAATAAATAACTTTTATATCTGCTTTAGCAGGTGCTACACCATATTCAGTAACATTAATTGATTGATCTGTTATTTTTTGTTCTTTTGCAGGTGCTTGAGTTTTACCTGCACCACATGAAACAGCAACAGCAGCGACAGTTGTTAAAGTAACCCCTGATGCCGATAAGTATGCTAAAAGTTTCTTTTTAAATTTCATATTATCCTTCTTTCTCAATTTCATAATCAATGTGAAATTGTATGTTATATCGAAATTAGTAATGAAATATAACATAAATAGTTATTTTATGTTTTTTTTTTTTTTTTGCAAAGAAATGTGAGAATTTTACATATTTTACTTTCCTTGTTATTTGAAATTTTCACAAAATTTCCATATTTCTTCTTTTTCTAGAAAATCCTATGAAAAAATATCTCATGAAAATATTATTATGATTTAGTATAATTAATTTATGAATATTTTTAATGACAAAAAAACTATAATCGCTTTTAATGAGCTAGCTTATCAATTTAGATTTGTTTATTCTTTATTTGGTGAGAGCTTAAAGCAAGCTAAAAATGGAAATCTACCTTTTGATGATATAGAAACAATTATTACTTATAACACACTAATAAAACTGAAAGAATCTGGATTACCATTAAATTTAAATTTAAATGAAAAAAATATTTTTATCCCACAAATTAAAATAAATAATGAATATATTTATCTAAATATCCTGATACAAAGCAATAATATAAAAGCTAATTCAAAAAATTCTATAAAATTATTAAAAAAAATAAACGATGGTAATTTTTGTATATTGCCAAAGTTATTTGATTATATATATGATAAAAATCCTGATACATGAGTTTTTGTTTATTATGATTTTTTAGATAAAAAAACGAAACTATACACTATTTCAAATATAAATATTAATTATTATAAAACAATTAAAATTGATAATCTGGAACTGCCTTATATAAATATTGAAAAATCGATATAAAAAAGCAGCTTCCTATTTTGACCGTTAGGCTATCGTCGGCGTAAAGTGGCTTAACTACTGAGTTCGGAATGGTATCAGGTGATTCCACTTGCTATGGCTACTGGTAATATAATACAGATTTTTTTTAAAATACCAAATATTTTTTTATTTTTTTGTTTGAATTCATAATTAATAAAGATATAGTTTTAAAATCACAGAAAATAAGGTAAAATATAATAATATATTATGTAAGGAGAACAAATGATTAAACACCAAGAGCATAAAGAATTAGCTGAATATACAATTAAGGTTTTAATTCCTACTGATGAAGTAAAAAAGAAAAATGACTTTTATTTTAATGAAGCTTTAAAAAAGGTAAAGGTTCCTGGTTACCGTCCTGGAAAAGCACCGCGCGAGAAATTAGAAGCATATTTAGACACAAATGCTATTTCACGAAAAACTGTTGATTCATTTCTTCACTCAAGTTTCAACGATGTTGTAAAATACTTAGATGACAAAAAAATTAAAGCACTTTCAAAATATTCACTAGATGTTAACCCTCAAAAAGATGGTAGTTTAGAGATTTCTTATCATTTTCCTATGTGACCTGATTTTTCAAAAGTAGATTTAAAGAATTTAAAAGCAAAAATTAAACTTCCTAAATCAGGTGAAAAAGATAAGAAACAAATTATTGAAGAGTTTTATAAAGAAACAGCTATTAAAGAAGTAGTTAGTGATCCAAAAGTAAAGTCAAAACTTACTGATACAGTAAATATTGATTTTAAAGGATTTATTGATGATGAACCTTTCGAAGGTGGTGAAGCAGAAGGTGTTGATTTAGTATTAGGATCAAATACTTTTATACCTGGATTTGAAGACCAATTAGTTGGTAAAACAACAGGATGAAAAGGTGATATAAAAGTAACATTTCCTGGTTCATACTTCGTAAAAGAATACCAAAACAAAGAAGCAATTTTTGAAGTTAAAATTAATTCTATTACTCGCTTAGTGCAAAAAGAAATAACAGATGAAATTGTTAAAGGATACAATTTGGGTGAAAATGTTCAAACAAAAGATCAATATCTAGATTTAGTATTCAACAAAAAATTAAAAGAACATTTTATAACATCGATTCATAATTTTGAAAAAGATATCATAAATGAAATGTTAGAAATTGCTAACCCTGTTGTCCACCCAAATTTATTAGAAGATGCTATTAAAAAACTACAAGAAGATTTTGATAAGAATTTAAAGCAATATGGAATTAAAAAGAAAGAATACTTCCATCTTGTAAAATCAACTGAAGAAGATATTCAAAAGGAATTTGAAAAGACTGCATTAGAACAAGAAAAGAAAGCATATGCAAGTAGACATATGGCTGAAATCTTACCAAAAGATAAAGATGAATTAGAAAAACAACTAAATGAATTTAAGGATTTATTAGTTGATTATCCAATTGATCAAAGAGATAAATATGCTTCACTACTAATTCTTTATTTAATCATTAAAGAAAACAAACATAAAGATTCTACAAAATTAGCAAAAGAGTTTATTAAGTTTATTAATTTCTTAGCTAAATAAAATAATATAACGAAGTTTTTTACTTCGTTTTTTCTTCCTTTTATTCCTAAGATTATAAAAAAACAGGTGATTTACTCACCTGTATATATGTGTTATTACATTACTGACTTAATTGCAGCTTTAATAATTCCTACTGATCTAGCAAATTTTTCTTTTTCTTTATCGTTTAATTTAATTTGCACAATTTGCTTAATTCCTTGACTTCCAACAACTGCTGGAACACCAATTACAACATCACTAGTTTCGTATTCTCCATTTAATAATACTCCTAGTGGTAATACAGCATTTGCATCTTCTTGGATGTATCTAAGAATTTGTGCTAAACAAGCACCTATTCCATAATAAGTTGCTCTTTTTCTTTCAATAATTTTATACGCTTTGGTATAAACAGGTTTTTCAAGTTCTTCGATGTAGTTTGAAGCATTAATTCCTGTTTTTGCTTCAAATTCTGAGAAAGGTAATCCGGCAATTTTAAATGTTGAGAAGTTTACAAGTGATGAATCCCCATGTTCTCCAAGCACAAATGCTTCAATATTGTTGGTTGAAACACCTGTTTTCTTTGAAAGTAATTGTTTCAGTCTTGAAGTATCAAGGATTGTTCCTGATCCAATAACTTTTTTAGGATCAAATCCTGTTTCTTTCATATATACATATGTCATTACATCAACTGGATTTGATGCAATAAGAGTAATTCCTTGGAATCCACTTTCCTTAATTTGTTTAGCGATATCTCTCATAATAAGAGCATTATCTTGAACCATTTGTAATCTAGTTTCACCTGGCACTTGTGGTCTTCCTGCTGTAATAACTACTACATCTGCATCTTTTGCATCAGTATAACTTGCTGCAAAAACTTCAAATTTACGAACTGATGGAACAATAACATCTTCTAAATCTAAAACATTTCCGTCTCTTGGTCCATCGAATTTATCTATAATACCATATTTAGCAGCTAATCCTTGATTAATTGCTGAATATAAGAATGAAGCACCAACTGCTCCGGCACCAACTAAAATAACTTTTGTTGCTTTCATATAAAACTCCTTTAAAATGTATGCTATCCTATTATACTATTTTTATGGTATTAATAACTTATTTTTTTATTTTTATTTCGATTTATTTTGTATGCAAAAGTTTGATAATAAAAAACTAATACATTAAATGTATTAGTTTTATGTTATTATAATTCAACAACTTTTCCACCATTAGCTTCGACAGCTTCTTTTGCTGCTTGTGAAGCTTTATTAACAGTTACAGTTAAGCATTTGCTTAATGTTCCTTTTGCTAAGAGTTTAATAGGTAGATTTCTTTTTACTAATCCTTTTTCAAATAATGATTCAATAGTAACTTCTGAGTTATTTTCATAATGTGTTTGCAGTTGATCAAGGTTAATGATTTGGTATTCAATATGGTTTACATTAGTAAATCCGCGTTTTCCTAAACGACGGAATCACGGAGTTTGTCCCCCTTCAAATCCTAATCTATGTCCTTTGCGCTTGTTTTGTCCTGATTGACCTTTACCAGCTTGTTTTCCTTTACCAGCAGCATGGCCACGACCTTTACGGTGCTTGCTTGGTCTTGAACCTTCTGTTGCTTTAAGAGTATGTAATTTAATTGACATTATCTTAAGTCCTTTACATCTTTATTTCTGATTTCAGCTATTTGTTCTGGTGTTCTAAGTTGTCTAAGTGCTTTAACGGTTGCTTTAACAGTGTTAGTCTTTGAACGAGAACCATATGTTTTAGTAACAATATCTGAATAACCTGCTAATTCTGCGACAGCACGCACTGTACCTGAAGCAATCAATCCTTTCCCTTTAGAGGCAGGTTTTAGCATAACCTTTGATGCTAAGAATTTAGCATAGACTTCATGTGGGATAGTAGGTGATTTTGAATCAAAAGGAACTGAAATAAGGTTGTTTTTCGCATCTTTAATTGCTTTTTTAATGGCATCTGGAACTTCATTAGCTTTTCCGTGTCCATAACCTACACTACCTTTTTTATTCCCTATTACCACAAAAGCAGAGAAACTAAATCTTCTTCCACCTTTAACAACTTTGGTAACACGAGCAATATCGATTACTTTTTCGCTGTATTCAGAAACTTCTTTATTGCGACGATTGTCACGGTTTGCTGGTTTTTTAAAACGGTTTTCTGTTTTTGACCCACGGTTTGGTCTGTCAGTTGCATTTGTATGAACTGGTTTTTGTTCTGATGAGTTTGATGGCTTGTGGTTAATATTTCTGCGAGGTCTAACTTCCTTAGTTCCGGTTGTTGGTCTGACAACCTTATAATCTTTTTTAGGTTCTTTATTTTCTTTTTGGTTTTCCATAACTAGAATTTAACTCCTTTTGCTCTAACTGCATCTGCAAATGCTTTGATTCTTCCATGATATAAATATCCACCACGATCAAAAACAACTTCTGAAAGATTAAGTTTTAAGATTTTTTCTCCCATTAAATCGCCTAATTTACTTGCAGCAGCAATATTTCCACCATATCCTGGTAAAGATAAAGTGGATGCTGATGCTAATGTAACTCTTTTTGAATCATCGATTAGTTGCGCATATAAGTTTTGGTGTGATTTAAAAACATTTAAACGTGGTTTGCTTGCACTACCAACAATGTAATGACGGGCACGATTATGCTTAAGTTTACGTGCTTGATTTCTTGATAATTTCGCCATATTTGCTGCTTACTATTTAGAAGCAGTTTTCCCTTCCTTACGTCTAATTTTTTCACCTTTATATGAAATCCCCTTACCTGAATATACACTTGGGGTTCTTACTGCACGAATTACTGATGCAAAATGCCCAACACTTTGCTTGTCAATACCTAAAACTGAAACTTCGGTTTGTTTAGGACTAACTACAACTTTAACATCTGCTGGAACTGTTAATGAAACAATATGACTGTATCCAGCTGATACATCTAGCTTATTTCCTGTTAAAACTGCTTTGTATCCAACACCCTTAATTTCAAGATCTTTTTGAAATCCTTTTGAAACTCCTAATAACATATTTGCAATATGTGCATTGGTGGTTCCGTGTAGTTGTTTAGTAATTTTTTCTTCGTTCGCACGAACGGTTGATACTTTATTCCCATCAACATGAATTGAAATAAGTGGACTGAATTTTCTTGATAAAGTTCCTAATGGACCACTGATAGTAACAACATCAGCATCCATTTTAAAGGTTACCCCTGCAGGAATAGTTAAAACACGATTTCCAACACGAGACATATCCTAAACCTTATCAAATGTAGGCAATAATTTCACCACCTACATTTTCCTTTCTTGCTTCTTTTCCAGTCATTAAACCTTTAGATGTAGAAATAATTACAGTACCATAACCTGAAATAATAGAAGGAATTTCATCTGATTTAACATATACACGTAAACCAGGTTTCGAAACCCTTTTAATCCCAACAATCGCTGATTGTCCTTTTTTATATTTTAATGTAACTACAATTTGCTTATCTATACCTTCACCTTCAACTGCATAAGAAGCAATGTATCCTTGTGATTCAAAAAGTTTTACAATTGCTTCTTTTTTCTTAGAAAAAGGAATTGAAACGGTTTTATGTCTACGCGCGTTGGCATTTTTAATACGAACCACTAAATCTGAAATAGGATCTGTTATAAACATAATTATCAACTCGCTTTCTTCATACCTGGAATTTTACCTTCATGTGCTAAGGTTCTAAAGCAGATACGACATACTTTATATTTTCTTAAAACCGCATGTGGACGTCCACATAATTCACAACGTGTATAAGCACGTGATGAGAATTTAGGATGACGTTTTGCTTTAACAATTAATGCTTTTCTCGCCATTATTTAGCTCCTTTTTTCTCGAATGGTACACCTAGTAATTCTAATAAACTACGTGCTTCTGCATCTGTGTTTGCTGTAGTTACGATTAGGACATCAAGTCCTTTAATGCGACGAATTTTATCAAATTCAATTTCTGGGAAAATAATTTCCTCTTTAATCCCTAAAGCAAAGTTTCCTCTTCCATCAAATGCTCTAGGATTTGCCCCACGGAAATCGCGAATCCGTGGCATCGCAACATGAATTAATTTTTCTAAAAAGTCTCACATACGACCTCTGCGTAAAGTAACTTTACCACCCATAGGCATCCCTTCACGAAGCTTTCATGAAGCATTTGACTTTTTAGCTTTGGTTTGGAATGGTTTTTGTCCTGAAATAATGGTTAATTCGTTTAAAACTTCTTCGATTGCTTTTGAGTTTGAAACCTCTTTACCTGCAGTCATATTCAATACGATTTTTTCTATTCTTGGAACTTGCATTATTGATGAGTATTGGTATTTTTCTTTTAAAGCAGGAACTGCTTTTTTAACATAAACATCTTTTAGCATAATTAATTAATATCCTTATTGGTTTTTTTAACAAATCTTACTTTTTTACCATCTTTATTAATTCTGTATCCAAGTTTTGAAGCAATATTTGGTTGTGATTTTGTGGCTTTTTTTGCTAAATAAGCAACATTTGATACATGAATTGGAGCAGCCATCTCTTTAATTGAACCGTCTTGATTTTTTTGGCTAGGTTTGTTGTGTTTAGTTACAATATTAACATCTTTGATGATAACACGGTTTTGTGAATGTAATACTTTTTCAATAGTTCCAGTTTTACCTTTTTCGCTTCCAGCAATAACTATAACTGGATCATTTCTTTTGAACTTAATTTTTGACATAAATTAACTCCTTATAAAACTTCCGGTGCTAATGAAACTATTTTTGGAAACTTGTCACGCAATTCACGAGCAACTGGTCCAAATACCCGTGTTCCTCTTGGTGTTAAATCTTCTTTTAAAAGTACTACAGCATTATCATCAAAACGAATATATGAACCATTATTACGGTGTATTCCGTATCTTGAACGAACTACAACCGCTTTCACAACTTGACCTTCCTTTACCATTCCAGTAGGAATAGCTTTTTTTACAGAACACACGATTATATCACCGATATTAGCAACTTTTTTCTTTGCCCCACCTAAAATACGAATTACACCGATTTCTTTTGCACCTGAGTTATCGGCAACATTTGCTTTTGATAATTCAATTAGCATTATTTATTTCCTTCTAAGGCTTTCTCTTTAATTGAAACCAATCTGAAGTGTTTAGTTTTAGAAAGCGGTCTAGTTTCCATAATAACTACCACATCATTTAATGCTGCTTGATGATTTTCATCATGTACTGCAAATCTTTTAGTAGATTTAAAACGTTTTGCATAAAGTGGGTGCTTTTTAAAAGTATCAACAGCAACAATAATGGTTTTAGCAGCTTTCCCCGCCGAAACAACTGTTCCTGTTAATGTTTTTCTAGTATTTCGTTCCATATTATTTTGTATCCTTTTTTTGGTTTAATGCTGTGAGTGCTTTTGCAATATCAGTTCTTAAAACTTTAATTTTGTGTGTTTCTTTCAAATCACCAGTAACATTACGGTATCTAAGAGTGAATAATTCTGCTTTTAATTTAAGCACTAATTCTTGTAATTCTTGCTTTGACTTCTTTTGTAAATCTTTAAAAAGCATTATTGTACTCCTTCTTTTTTAACAATTTTTCATTTAACTGGTAATTTATGTCCAGCTAAACGAAGGGCATCGCGAGCCACTTCTTCAGAAACTCCACTTACCTCAAACATCATTGTATTAATTTTAACTGCTGTATATCATAGTTCAGGAGCTCCTTTTCCTGAACCCATACGAACTCCAATTGGTTTAGAAGTTTTTGAAAAGTGAGGGAAAATACGAATAATAACTTGTCCTTCACGACCCATTCTACGAGTAGCAGCAATACGAGCTGACTCAATTTGACGTGCAGTTACTCATGCAGATGTAACTGCTTGTAAACCATATTCACCAAAATTCACTGTGTTTCCTTTGGTTGCCTTACGTTTGTCATGCTGAACCACAAATGGTTTACGATATTTAGTTCTTTTTGGTTGAAGCATATTTATCATCTCCTTCCAAAATTTCACCAAGTGAAATTCAAACCTTAACCCCAATTGCTCCATAAGTAGTGCGAGCAGTTGCTGTTGCATAGTCAACATTTTGTCTTAAAGTATGAAGACGCATTTCTCCATCAGAATAACCTTCTGTACGAGCCATATCAACACCATTTAAACGTCCTGATACCATTGTCTTAACACCTTTGGCTCCAGATTTTAAAGCAGCACGCATTGCTATTTTTTGTGCTTGACGGAAACTGTCACGATTTTCAAGCTTAGTAGCAATCATTTCTGCTAATAATCTTGCATTTAAATCTGGTTTTTTAAGTTCAACAACTTGAATTCTAAGGTTCAAGTGTTTGTTTTTTACGAATTTTTGAACCTTTAATGTAAGTTCTTGGATGTTTTTACCTTCTTGACCTAAAACTGCTGCTGGTTTTGCAGTGTGCAAGAATACAGTAACTTTATTATCTTTATTTCTTTTAATTTGAACTCTACCAATTTGATATTGACGCACTAATTTATCGAAAAACTTATAGATTTTAGCATCCTCAACTAAATAATCACCATAATTTGCTTTTTCAGCAAATCATACTGTATTGTGTGCCTTAGTAATTCCATAACGGAACCCATTTGGATTAACTTTTTGTCCCATTAGTTTCTCTCCTCTAAAACAATTTTAAGGTTTGATGTGCGTTTAAAAATTGAATAAGCACGACCTTGGCTTCTTGGTTGAAATCTTTTAAGAGTTGGTCCTTCATTGACATAAACTTCTTTAACAAATAATTTCGATGCATTCATTCCGTGGTTGTTAGTTGCATTTGCAATTGCTGAGTTAAGTAGCTTCATAAAAATTGGTGCTGATTTTTTTGATGTGTTTCTTAAAAGCCCTAAAGCAATTGAAACATCTTTTCCTCTAAATAAATTAGCCACTAATTTTGCTTTTGAACTACTTACTCTTTGAAGTTTAACACTTGCTATAGCTTGTTGTGCCATTATTTCTTCTTACCTTTATCTGCGCCGTGACCTGAAAAAGTACGAGTTGGAGAGAATTCTCCAAGTTTGTGTCCTACCATATCATCGGTTACATATACTTCGATAAATGATTTTCCGTTATGAACTGCAAATGTTAATCCAACGAAACTAGGGAAAATTGTTGATCTTCTTGATCATGTCTTGATTGGTTTTTTAGGTGCTTTTCCTTCAACGATTGCATCAACTTTTTTAAGTAAGTGATCGTCTGCAAAAGGTCCTTTTTTCAAACTACGTGACATTATTTAGCATCCTTTCTTCTTCTTAAAATAAGTTTATTTGAAGATTTCTTTGTTTTTCTGGTTTTCACACCAAGTGCTTTTTTACCTCAAGGAGTAAGTGGAGCTTTACGACCAACTGGTTGTTTTCCTTCCCCTCCCCCATGTGGGTGGTCTACTGGGTTCATTACTGAACCACGTACGGTAGGTCTAATTCCTTTATGTCTATTGATTCCAGCTTTACCAACATTAACAAGTAAATGTTCTTCGTTACCTACTACACCAACTGTAGCACGACAACGAGCTAAAATACGACGTGTTTCACCTGATTTAAGTTTTAACACTACATATTTTCCATCATCATCCTTACCAAGAATTTGTGCAGAAGTACCTGCACTACGAGCAATAATACCTCCCCCTCCTGGTTGCATTTCAATGTTATGCACGAATGTACCCTCTGGGATAAATGCTAATGGTAGTGCATTCCCTACTACAATATCAACATTTTCTCCTGAGAGAACTTTTTGACCTAAAACAATCCCTTTAGGTGCTAAAATATATCTTTTTTCTCCGTCTGCATACGCTAACAAACAAATATTTGCCGATCTGTTTGGGTCGTATTCGATTGTTTTAACGATAGCAGGGATATCATCTTTGTTACGTTTAAAATCAATGATTCTGTAGAATCTTTTAACACGTCCTCCACGATGTCTAACAGTGATCTTTCCTTGATTGTTACGACCAGCATGGTTTTTTAAATTTACCAACAATGATTTTTCTGGTTCATGACCTGAAAGATTTGTTTTAAAATCTAATGAAGACATATTTCTACGACCATTGGTAGTTGGCTTATAATGTTTTAATGCCATTTATTTTGTCTCCTTGCTTAAAAATAGTTGCGGATCTTTCTTTTAAGCAGTAATTTCCGCTCTGTAAACTTAATAAATTAATGAATATCATTCCCATTCATTAATTATAAGAAGATTATTCACCACCGATTTTACGTTTTGTGGTAGTTTTCTTAGCAACTGAAGCAGTTTTAGTTGCTACTGTTTTTTTAGCAGCTAATTTTTGTGCTACTTTTGCTTCAACATCGGCTGATTTTTTAGCCTTTGCTGCTTTTTCTTCTACTTTTTGTTGTGAATTATCATCTGCTTTTAATTCACTTTCGTTAGGCAAGTAGTTCATGGTTTGTCCATCTTTTAAGGTAACCATTGCTTTCTTATAACGATTAGTGAAACCATGATAACGTCCTACATTCTTTGCTTTTTTATTAACTTTTATTGTATTTACACTTTCAACTTCTACTTGAAAAATTGTTTCAATTGCTTCTTTTATTTGGTATTTATTTGCAGCATAATCAACCTTAAAAACATATATATTGTTTTTTGTTCTTAAAATATCTGTTTTTTCTGAAAGAATAGGTGCTTTAATAACTTTAGTTAATTCCATTATTTAACTCTACTTTCTAGCAATTTAAGACTTTCATTTGAAACGATTAATACATCTGCTCCAATTAATTGTTCAACTGATAAAGAGTTTGCTTTTGATGTTGAAACATTTTGCAAGTTCGCAGCAGATTTATATACAATAGGACTTTCAGTAACGATTAATATACGTTTTAAGTGATCTACTTCTAATTCCTTTAATTTTGCAACTAATGCTTTAGTTTTGATTGCATCTAATGATAAATCGTTAATAATAACTGCTTTATCATTTGCTAATAAGGTTAGTGCAGAAACAAATGCTGCAAATTTAACTTTCTTATTAACTTTAAGTGAATAGTTTTTGTTTGCTTGTGGTCCAAATGCTCTACCACCACCTACTCAAATTGGTGATCTGGTTGAACTATGACGAGCTCTTCCTGTCCCTTTTTGTCTTCATGGTTTTTTACCACTTCCGCTTACTTGAGCACGGTTTTTAACTTGGTGTGTGCCCTGTCTTCTTGATGCTCTTTCAGATAAAATGGTATCAAAAACTGCTTGGGTGTAAATTTTTTCAGAACCAAAAAGTGATTTTGGTAATTGTGCATAAAAGTCTTTTTTAACAACAGTTTCTTTTACAACAGAAATCTTTGCTGACTTAGGAGCAGATTTGGAAGTTGTTTTTGTTTGCTTTGATGTTTCATTGGTAGATTTAACTTCTTTGTTTATATTTGTTTTTTTAGCATCTGAATTTGTTTTCTTTGAAGTTGATTTAGAAGCAGGCTTATTTGCTACTTTTTCAGCTGGAGTTTTTTTAGTTACAGGTTTTGTGTTTTCAGTTTTTTTGCTTTTAGTTTCAGCCATAACTATTTTTCTCCTTCCTTAGCCTCTGCTTCATCAATCAATGCCTTAAGTTGCACAGATGTCATACCCACAGAAACCTCAATATTATATTTTTTAGCATGTTCGATTAATTCATTCATTAATTGCACTTCTGCTACATTAACTAATTTAACTTCTTTATGATCTGGTAATCCTTTTACTGCTTTACGAATCATAACAAATGATTTTTTAGGGCCTGGAATTGAACCTTTTACTAATAAAATATTATTATCAGTATCAACTTTAATAACTTCTAAGTTTTGCACTGTTGTTTTTGCATGTCCTAAATGACCCGGCATTGTCATGCCTTTAAAAACTCTGTTACCTGAAATATCTCCAAGTGAACCTGTTTGTCTTACTGGTTGTGAACCACCACCACCACCGTGAGATTTAGGCCCAATAGCTTGGTTGTGACGTTTAATAGTTCCTGCAAAACCTTTACCTTTTGAGATACCGGTTACATCTACTAATTCACCTGATTTAAAAATGTCAACTGTGATTGTTTGTCCAAGTTCATAACCTGACATATTACGAACTTCTTTTACGAAGCGCTTAGGTGTTGTGTTTGCATTTTTAAAGTGTCCTGTAAGTGGTTTGTTGCTACGACTTGACTTTTTATCAAAAACTGCTAATTGAGTCGCTACATAACCGTCTTTTTCTACAGTAAGCACCTTAGACACAACATTTGGTTGAACTTCCACTACTGTAACTGGTACACTAGCACCTGTTTCAGTAAAGATTTGAGTCATACCAACTTTACGTCCTAAGATTCCTTTCATTCGATCTCCTTAATTAAATTATTTTTGAACTTTTACTTGTAAAAGCACACCAGCAGGTAAATCTAAACGATTAATTTTATCGGTTAGTTGTGCTGAAGGGTTCTTGATTACAACTAATCTTTGGTGTGTTCTACTTTCAAATTGTTCACGACTAGTTTTGTTGATGTGAACAGATCTTAAAATAGTAACTTCATCTCTTTTAGTTGGAAGCGGAATTGGACCACTAACATCAGCTTTTTCTTCTTTAGCTAACAAAAATAATTTCTTTGCTGCTAAATCAACTAATGCATGGTCAAACCCTTTAACTTTGATCTTTAATTTACTCATTAAATGTTGTCTCCTTGTTCGATTTTTGAACATAACTCCCTATAAAAACCTCAACCGTCCTCAACAACAATGACGATTAAGCAACCTTATAGATCAATGTTATAGTTGCTTTTCAATTATAAAGCAAAAATAAAAATACAGAAATCAAAAATCCTGTATTTTTTCTAACAACGGATGTTGGTGTATCAACTATGAAATTCTGTTTTCTATTCACTCTGAAAGCACTTCTTCTGGAACATATTCAAATGCTTTTTCAACTATTTCAGTACCGTTTAATAAAATCATTGTAGGAACCTTTAGCACTTTTCATTCTGTATCTGGGTTTCTAAATAATTTTGCTTCTTCAGCATCCACATGAATGAATTGTACCTTAGTTTTTTCATATTTTTTTGCGATGCGATCCAAGGTAGGTTTCATCATTTTACAGTCTCCACATCAACCTGTTGTGAAAATCAAGAATGTTAAATCATCTTTTTGCTTGCTTTCAATAAGTTTTTTAGCATCATCTCATAATAATTTGTCAAACATAATAACTCCTTTAATTAAAATCTAATTTATCTAGTTCATCTAAGAAATCTTCATTTTGTTGTTGTTGAATTATTGAAGTTTCAACAGCATTTTTAAGCAGTTGATTCACTATTTGCTCATCAACTCTTGATAGTATACTCTTTTCTAGTAATTTAAAAGATGTTTTTTTGTAATCTATATCATAAAATTTTGCTGCTTTAAATAAAAAATCAAGATATTTTTCAAAATGAGTAGTTGATAAATAAAAACTTTTATGCGAATTTATAAATTTCTTATATTGCTGAATATTTCACTTATTTTTCTTGATAATTAACTTGATATCAAGGATATATAAACACAAAAAAACGACTATACCTATTAATAATAAAATTACTAATAAACTTGATAATGTAGGTAAATAAAACAAATTAATAAGTGTATCAAAAACAACCCCAACATTATTATAAATTGAAATATCCTCAATAGTTACTTTTTGTTTCGATGTCATAAATTTTGCATATCAACCGTTTTTAAAAATATGTGCAGGAAGCTTTGTGTTAAATTCTACATCATGATTGTATATATAATGCAGGATTAAATGAGTTAAGATAACAAAAAACAAAAAGAGAAATAGTAAAATTTTCAACATTCAATTTTTAAATGCAACAAAATCTATTTTATTCACACGAGATGTTCAACTGATAGCTTTCTTTTTAGTAAATAAAGTAAAAATTCATACTAATATCGCTAAAAATCCAAACAATAATGCAAAAAAGATGCTATTTCCAAATAAAAGCCCATATGTATATAAATATGTTCATTGCAGTCAATTAGGTAAAATTTTTGATACATATAAAGCACAAAAAAGCAGACTTATAAGGTAAAAACTCAAAATTAAAATTAACTTTCAAATTTTGAGTTTTTTTTCTAAAGTAATATGGTTGCTAGGTAAAAATTCAATGAATTTTAAACCTAGCGAATTAAATAATTTACTTTTTTTCATATTATATAGTTGTTAGTGAAAAAGCGATCATTGGATCTTTATCGGTTATTTTAAAGATTCTTTTTCTTACTGTTTTTCTGACTTTTTCATTGAATTCACGCATTGTAGTAAAAGTTTTGGTATTAATAATTTCAATAATTGTATCTTTAATCAAATCATTTATTCTTGGTTGCTCTTGCACATCGATAACACCTACATAATTGATATGTAATTGTCCAATAATTTTCTTGGTTTTTGCTGAATAAAGCGAATTAATAATAATTACACCTTCGCGACCTAAAACTTCACGTTCTGCTAAAACTTCTGATGAAATATCCCCGACACCAAAACCATCTATAATGGTATCTCCAACATCTTTAATTTTACCATTATGTGAAATTAATTTTCCATATGCAAAATGTGCAACTTTTCCGTTTAATAAAACAATCGGATTAACTTCTTTTGCTAAATTTTTATCTTCTTTTATGTATGTAACTAAATCTACTAAATAACGATACAACCCTTGAGCAGGTAGTAAAACAGTGGGTTTAAGATTCTTAACCAAATTAAATACATCTTCTTTACTCGGACGACAATAAAAATATTCTTTTTCAGAAATATTAACTAAATTTGATGTCCTTTTTGCAATTTCATCTAATGTTACAGCTGCAAGCGATTCAAGACCGTTAACTGGAGGAGCAATCATAATTACACTATCATTTGAATCTATTTTTAAATATACATCTTCGTTATTAAGAATTCTTATAAAACGGGTATATAAACGTTCAATAGCACCAGTTACAAGCACAACAGCATTTGGATGCTTACTAATTTGTTTGTAATCAATTATTTCGGGGAACTTAAAATCTGGACTTATTTTTGCTTGAATTTGCTTCATTAAAAATAACAAATCTGCGTATGCTTTTCCATAAGGTATTACTGGACGATTATATTTATTAGCAAGTTCTATAATCTGCTGCATCGATACCATATCTTCACTATAACCACCTACTATTATTTTAGTATTTGGTTTTGCAAATCTAAATGTTTTTTCTACACTATCAGGTAGATATAATTTTTCAATTGCTCTACCACCACCCTTATCTTTACCTGCATCAGTAACCAATGCATTAATTTTACGTTTATTAAAAAGTTTTGGTAAATGTAAAAATCAAGTTCTACCAAAAATTCCTAAATCACCTTCAATATAATTAAACATAAACACATAATCACCATTTGGTGTAATAAAATCAAAACCTAAGTTACCTGGAGCGCTTCCTGGTAGTCCGATAGGTTGCACAAGTATGTTTCCAATTTTCTTACGGTCTGATAGAGCAATTAATTTATACGAATCATTTTTAATATTGTATTTATTAAGGCGTTCTTGGATGATTTGTTTATTTATAAAAGATGTATAAATTTTTAATCCTGGTATTTTCATTAAAAGTCACGGAAGTGCAGAAAAACTTTCATTACGAATATCTGTAATAAAAATACCTTGAATTTTTTTGCGATGTTTTTCTAAAAAAGTAAAATCAGGAATTAGTGTATCAACACCATTATTAGAGTTAATTGGTATTTTTACACCTGCATTTACAACATATAAATCATCGTTGTAGTCTAAAACATAACAATTTTTACCATTTTCATCTTGCCCACCTAAAGCAAAAATATTTACTTTTTCCATTTGTCTCCTATGCTTATTCAATATAAATTCTTAATTTTAAAATAGTATATCTATTATAACAAAACAAAGTTAATTTTTATTTTTTTAATGATATTATAATAAAAAAGGCATAACTTATTATGCCAATCTTATTTAGTATTTTTCAATAAATCAATAAAACTTTTATGTTCTAATGAAGCACCACCAACTAAAAATCCATTGATATCAGGTTGTTTAGATAATTCTGCTATATTACTTGGTGTAACACTTCCACCATATTGCACTACCACATCTTTTGATGTGATTTCGTGGATATATTTACAAATATCTTGTGCTATTTCAGGTGTTGCAACCTTTCCGGTACCGATAGCTCAAATTGGTTCATATGCGATAACTACTTTTTTCAAATCTAAATCTTTTAAAGAAACTTCAAGTTGCTTTTTAATAACTTCTTTGGTTTGTCCTGCCTGATATTGCTCAAATGTTTCACCAACACATATAATTGGTTTTAAATGGTATGAAATAACTTGTTTTGCTTTTACATTTACTAACTCGTCTGTTTCAAAATGATATTTACGTCTTTCTGAATGTCCTAAAATAACATACGATACATCTAAATCAATAAGCATACTCGCAGATGTATCACCTGTATAAGCACCTGATTCATATGGTGAACAATCCTGTGCTGCTAAGCGAAATTTTTCAACTGTATTAACAACAAATGAACATAAATTAGCAGCAGGTACAGCGATACCAAATTCAATGTTTTTTGGTAATAATTCATTGTTAGAAAAATATCAATCACCAAATTTCTCAAAAAATTCCTTGGATTCTGAATAAGTTTTATTCATTTTTCAATTACCAATAATAAGTTTTCTCTTCATTTAACTCCTTTAAAGTATTTTACAGTATTTTTAAATTATTTTTATAAATAAGTTTATTTTATGTTCTGTTCTAGTTCATTAATGTATTTTAATTATAAATAAAATATGAATAAAAATCGTGGAATGTTTTTAGAATCAGTTTTGAATAAAACGATAGATTATTATTGAAGACATAAAATTGCTTATATTGAAAAGAAAGGATTGGATGTTACATTAAAAACAATAACTAAGGAAGGTAAGAAATTAGTAGTAAGAGATTCAAATATTTACAAAAAAAGTACTGTTGATTACATCGGCTGCTATAAAGGTATTTTTGTGTGTTTTGAAGCAAAAAGTTGTAACGAAGATCGCTTTGATTTAGCAAACCTTAAAGAACATCAAATAGATTATTTAAATAATATCAATTCAAATGGAGGGATAGCTTTTGTTGTTATATTTTTTTCACATGTAAATCGTTTTTTTAAAATTTATACAAGGTATTTATGTAAATTATTTAAAGATGGTATACATTCAATTAAATTAGATGATGTAATAAAAAATTCCAAAGAACTTTCTTTAGAATTTCCATGTATTTTAAATATACTGGATGACTAAGCTTTTAAATCGACTAAATCTCTTAAATATTTAGAAGGTTTATATTTAATCACACGTTTTTGTGGAACAACTTGCTCTTCTTTTGTAAATCTGTTTACTATTGTACGTTGTTTTTTAACCACTGTAGAGAAAATACCTAAGTGTGATAATCTAACTGTGTCTTCTGCAATTAATTGTTCTTTAAGAACAAAAACCATTGCATCAAGTACTTTTTCAACATCTTTTGGTGATGTCTCTAATCTATCAGCAACTTCCAATAAGAAATCTTTTTTTGTCATTTATTCTCCTTGTTAAATAAAATATAGGTATATTATAATACTTTTTCAAAAAAATGCCTATATTTTAGGGATAAAAGTTTTTTAACTGCCTGAAAAAGGAATTGCAAACAAAAAAAATGAAATAGCTATATTTATAACAATAATTAAAAATAATGAAAACTTTTTCCTAGCAAGATAATATGAAAACAAAATTCCTATCGGGACATATATTTTTAATAATATATTTCGATATCCAACAAAAAACACTTCTTTTTTTTCTATCGCATATTTAGCCGGCGATTTATTAAATGACACTTCAGGGACAAAGATAGCTAAAAATAACTGTAATGCGAGAGATAAAATAATTCCAGCAACAATTGGACGCAAAATAATTAACATATTTTTTACAAATGTATTAGTTTTGAACTTATTAATATATTTCATTGCTAACACCATAATAATAATTGCAGGTAAGCAAAAAATAAGGTATGTTAAAAACATTGCTAAATAACCCCATCATTGTCCGTTTGCTATTATATAACCTGTAAAAAAAGCGAATTTTGTTGAAACTACGCCAGGGGTAGAATTTGCAACAGTGAATATTGTATTAATATGGTCATCATTAATATTTGCACCAAAGTTTTGTGCCAAAAACATTCATAATCAACGAAAGATTGGCATAAAAACTTGTCCTCCACCAAATACTGATAAGGAAATTAAAATCAAAAAAGGTAGAGCAACTAAAAAAGCCAAAATCATTATTTTCTTCCTAATTTAATTTGTTTTTTCTTTTTTCATAAAATCAAAAAAATTATTGAATATATTAATAAAACTAAAAAAATTGCTACTACCGGAATGTTATATGGTGCCGGAACAAAAAAACTATATGAAAATGCAAAGATAAAAATAGTAAGTCATAAAGGCATAAAAATTGCTTTATTTGCTTGTTTAATAAATCTAATTGCAAATTCCAACAAAAATGCAATAATTGCTACTAAAACACCTACTGATAGGATTCTTACATACTGAATCGGGATTTTATTAACTAAAATTAAAAAACCAAAAGCAAGTAAAACATGGGGTAAAATTGCTATAAGTGTAATTAATGTTCCTTTTCATTTACCTAATAAATGAATTGATATATATGAAAGTGTTTGAATAACAGAAGCGCCTGGCAATAAATTGGTAACAATGACAATGTTTTCAAACTCTTCAAGTGTAATTCAGTTTCTTTTTTCAACTGCCTCTCTTTTAATAATAGGCATTAAGGCATTGCCTCCACCAAAACCTACAAAAGTAACTTTCAAAATAAATAAAATTAATTGTGTAATATTAACTTTTCTCATAATTATTTAAGTAAAAAAGCATACTATGTGTATGCAATTTACTTTTTCTTTAAATTATCTGAGAATTTTTCAAATTCAGAAGCTAAATCTTTAAAAGTTGCAGTTTCACCTGGTTTTAATGTTGAGCAATTTCCTTTACATTCTGGTTTTTTACATTTTGGACATGTTGATTCAGGTCTTTTAAGTTTGCATAATCCTTTGCAATCTGTTTTACCACAATGTGGACAGGTTTGTGATTTTTGTAATTTACATTCTCCCTTACACTCTTTTTTTTCACAGTGTTTGCAAACTTCTTCTTTTTTCATTTTACATTCACCACGACAACCTAATTTACCACATAATGGACAAACATGTGCTTTTTGAAGTTCGCATTCACCTTTGCAACCTACCTTACCACAATTTGGACAAGCAATAGATTTTTCAGTAGTTTGTTTGTTTAAATGACATTTGACATCCTTGCAAGTAACAGCATTATGAGAATGTGTTTTATTTACCTTACATTCTCCTTTACATCCTATTCTTCCACATGAACACTTTTCCATAATTATTCTCCTTTATTAAAGTTCGTTATATTGAGATTTAATTTGCAATATTTAATGCTCTATAATTTTACTATATTTAGATAATAAAATAATTAAAAAGCGAAAAAATGCCGTTATTTTATTAATAAAACAGCTTTTTAGTTTTTTGATAAATCCGAATTTTGATTTTCAAGCATTTCCTGCTGTTTTATTTCTTCAATTCTTCTGACAACAGAATAATATAAATCAACTAACTCTTGTTCTTGTTCTTCCAATGTTTTATAAGGATCTAAACTAAAATTATTTTTAACTTGTAAAAATACTGGGTTTGAAAGCATTTCTTTGGTAATAAGGGATTTTTTGCCAACATGATTTGAGAAAATACTTAACATAACATTGTATGCTATATCATCTAGTAATGCTTCAAAAAGTTTAGTTCCTTCATCGGTGTAAATTTGATAAGGATTTTTTTGCGAGTATTGAACCAAATGCACATTTGAACGCAATTTATCCATACGGTTGATATGAGTTTGTCATTTATTATCTAAAACCCTTAGGATTGTAGCACGTTTTAAATCAACTAATTCTTCGTGTGATGTTTTTTCGGCTGCATTCTTAAGTCATTCTTGATATACACTTAAAACAATATTAGAAACATAATCTGGTAAATCGCTTTCATGAATCGCACTAATTTCTTGTAAATTAAATTCAAACTTAACTAACTGACCGATATTAGCATTTAAAAAACTTACTAAACCTTCATAATTATAAATTTTATTATGAAGTTGATATTCACCACTTTTCACTATTGCACGAGCTGATGAAGCAATCATTCTACGAACAATAAAATCAATATTAGGTGAACCCAAAATTAAATCACGCTGTGAGTAAATCAAATCTCTTTGCTGACGAATAACATCATCATAATGCAACACTGATTTACGCGAATCATAATTTAATCCTTCGATTTTCTTTTGGGCATGATTAAATGCGTATTTAGTATTTTTATCAGTTATTTCGCTTCCATCTTCGCTTTTGAAAGCATCTTTAAAAACATCAAAGGTTGAAAAACGACGCATTAGTTGATCATGCATAGAAATAAAGAATTTACTTGTTCCGATATCACCTTGTCTACCGGAACGACCACGCAACTGATTATCAATTCTTCGCGATTCAGCTTTTTCGGTTCCTAAAACATACAATCCACCTAATTTTAATGCCTCAGGTGATGGTTTGATATCGGTTCCACGACCAGCCATATTAGTAGCAATTGTAACTGATTTAACACTACCTGCCTTTGAAATAATTTCAGCTTCTTGAGCATTTTGTTTTGCATTCAAAACTGTATGTGGAATCCCTTTATGAAGTAGCATTCGGTGCAATAATTCAGATTCTTCAATCTGTGCAGTTCCTACCAATACTGGTTGTCCTTTATGATAAAGTTCTGCTATTTTTTCAACAACTGCATTTCATTTATCTTCATAACTTCCATAAATTGAATCAGGTTCATCAATTCTGGCGATAGGTTTATTTGTGGGAACTACATTCACTCGCATATTATAAATATCAATAAATTCTTGTTCTTCAGTTTTTCCTGTTCCTGTCATTCCACATAGTTTTTTAAACATTCTAAAGAAGTTTTGGTATGTTATTGTCGCTAGAGTCTTGGTTTCCGCTTCAATTTCAACCATTTCTTTTGCCTGTATTGCCTGTTGCAATCCTTCGGAATAACTACGACCATCCATTATCCGGCCAGTAAAACTATCAACTAGTTCGATTTTCCCTTCACGTACTATATATTCAACATCAACACGCATAATTTTATGGGCACGCAAAGCATTCTGAATCAAATGTATATGTTCAGAATTTTCGATGTTATAAATATTTTTAGTTTTATAAAAACGATTTGCTTTAGCAATTCCTTGGTGAGTTAAAGCAACAGCCTTTGATTCGTCGTCTATGATATAATCATCAGGGCCTAGGGTACGAACAAATTGGTCTGCAGAAAAATAAGTTGCTACATCTTCTTGTTCACCCCCTGAAATAATTAAAGGTGTTTTTGCCTCATCGATTAAAATTGAATCAACCTCATCAATTAAGCAAAACTGAAGCCCTCGCTGAACTTTTTCAGCAACATTTTGCACCATATTATCACGTAAATAATCAAAACCTAATTCTGAATGCACTGAATAAGTTATATCGCACGCATAAGCGGCTCGTTTGTGATCGGGATCTAATTGTGCTTTATTTATTCCTACGGTTAAACCTAAAAAGTTAAAAACTTGTCCCATTTCTTCAGCATCACGCACTGTTAAATATTCATTAACTGTTGAAACAATAGCGCCTTTACCCAATAAGGCATTTAAATATACAGGTGCAATTGAAGTTATCGTTTTTCCTTCACCTGTTTTCATCTCAGCAACAGAACCTAAATCTAATAAAAGTCCACCTAAAATCTGAACATCAAAAGGACGCTTACCTAAAACCCTTTTGGTAGCCTCCCGCGAAACCGCAAAAACATCATTACGAATTTCTTCTAATGTATGTCCTTCTGCAAGAAATTTCTTGAAAATTTCTGTTTGTTTTTTTAGTTCTTCATCACTAAGTTGTGAAACATATTTTTCAAGTTTATTTATCTGTTTTAAAGCACTTTCTGCAATTCGCATTTCAGTTGTTTTAAAATCTAACATCTTTGATAAATTCATATTATTTAATTATACTTAATTTGTTATTTTTTAATATATTTTATTTGTAAGTCTTATATATGCTGCTTGTGCTATCATAGCTGCATTATCAGTTGCATATTTTAATTTTGGTATGATGGTATTTGGGTGTAATTTAACAAATTCTTTACGCAGTTCTGAATTTGCTGAAACTCCACCACCTAAAATTAATGTTTTAACTTTATATTGGTTCAATACAGCAGTTGTTTTTTCACACAAATATTCTATGGCTGTTTTTTGAAAACTTGCAACAACTTGGTTTATATCAATATCAATATTTTTCATTTTTTGATTATTTATATAATTCAAAACCTGTGTTTTTAAACCACTGAAGGAAAAGTCATATGGATTTTTAGTATGTGGTTTGCTAAATTTTATATATTCACCTTGATAAGTTTGTGAAATCTTATCAATTAAAACACCACCAGGAAAACCTAACCCAGATTTAACGGCAACTTTATCAAAACATTCTCCAACTGCATCATCCAATGTTTCTCCAATAATATCAAAATCAAAAACATCATGAGCAAGAATAAGTTGTGTGTGACCTCCCGAAACAAGTAAACATAAAGCAGGGAATTCAACATCTTGATCAATTGTTGCTGAAAACAAATGTCCGTGCAAATGATTAATTGGTATAGGCAATTTATTAATAGAAAGTGCTATGGCATAGGCGAATAAAAAACCAATTTGTAAGGTTCCTATTAATCCGGGTTCCTTTGTATAGGCAACGTAATCTATTGTCTCAATAGGATATTTATTAAAAATTATTTTTTGTAAAACAGCAATGTTCTTAACATGTTCTCTGGAAGCTAACTCTGGGATTGTTCCACCATATTCTTTGAAAATATCAATTTGTGAAATTGTGGATAACTGTAAAATTTTACCATCTTCTAATATTGCTAATGATGTATCGTCATGTGATGTTTCGATACCTAAAATACGCATTATTTACTTCCTATTTGTGGTTTTTTAATATATGTAGGTTCAACTTCTAATGGATGTTTTTTTGTAAAAATGTGTTGATAAGCAAGGAATTTGGAAATAACTTTCTGGTAATTAATGTTATCAAGGGTTATATTATCTGTTGCATCAATAACTTTAGTGCTTTCAAAGATATCTTCTGTTTTTAAGAACATCTGTTTATCAAAAAAATAAACTTTTTTTCCTTGTGCATCGGTGTAAAAAGTATCTTTATCATTCTGCATCATCAAAAGTTCAAATGTCGTAGTTGTATAAAAATCAATATTATTAGCCAATGCTAGTGTTCTAAAGAAAACAAAACCAACTCGAACTCCTGTAAAAAAACCAGGACCTAAATTTATATATAAACCATTAATTTCATTAATTTTTATATTAAAATCATTGAAATATTTAACTATTAAATCTATCTTTTTTTTATAATTCTCTAAAATCACTGATTTTATTAAATTAAAATTAAGGTCAAATAATGCGATACAAAAATCTTTTCCAGTGGTATCCAAAAATAAATTATACAATTTCAATTTTATACTTTCTTGTATTATCAAAACTTATGTCAACTTTTACATATGCATCAAAAAGTAAATTCTTTTTTTCCGGTCATTCAATAGCTACAATATTGTCATCAAAGTAATCTTCAAATTCATCAATATCACCTTTATATGTATATAAATCAATATGAACTAATCCGTTATAAACTTTCATATAATTAAAACTAGGTGATGTAATATTTTCTTTTATTCCTAATAACTTACCTAAAACTTGTACAAAAGTTGTTTTTCCTGCACCTAATTCACCAGATAACAAAAGATACTTTTTTAGCTTTATTATAGGTAAAAAAGTTTGAATATTCTCTTTTAGTTGTTCTAAATCGTTAGCAAAAAAACTATATTCTTTCATATTCTTTCAACGAATCAACAATATTTTCACCTGTCCCAATTACTATCGCTTCTGGCCCAGTATGAATAGCAACAACAGTAGGGATTGGAAAAACTAGAATGTTACCATCATAAGAATTTTTATAATAATCAATAATTTCTCGATCAAAATCACCATTTGCTGTTAAAAGAACTAAATCTCGGTTTTCTTTTAACTCTAATTTGCGGTTAATTTCATCAAAAACACTTTTTAAAAAGATTCTCCCTTTTCCTTGTTTAACTAATTTACCCTCACGAAAACGAATTAATGGAACTATTTTTAAAAGTTTTGCTAAGGTTGCTAATGCTGGTGTTAAACGACCTCCACGAACTAAATAATCATTATATTTAGGTATCAATGTAATATCTAAACTTTTATTTCAGTCGGATACATTTTTAATCGATAAGTCTACATCGTTGCTCAGAGCAAACTCTTTTTTAAATCTTGAAACTTGATCTAAGACTGTAAAAGAAAGATTTAAAGAAGCAACCACCTTAAGTTTAGGAAATTCCAGCTCAAGATTTTTTAAAATCTGATATTGGCCCGATAAATGCATTGAAATAGGGAATACAACTAAATTTTCATATTCATTAGATAATTGGGCAAATAAATCACTTGCATAACCAATTGGTGTTGCAGATGTTAAAACATTTTTAATATTCTTATTAAATACTGTAAACAAATTGTCTTTAGTTATTTCAATACCATCTTGATATGATTTTCCATCTATTTGGATAATAAGTGGTAAATAATAAAATCCTAGTCTTTGTGCTTGTTCTTTTGTCAGCCCACTAGAGGAATCAATAATAATTGCTAGTTTTTTCATACTTATCTATTATAATAAAAAATGTTATAATGTTAAATATGATTATATGTAATAATTTAAATAAGTTTTTTTCTAATACATCTATTATATTCGTGGATGCAAAAGTAGTTATAAATAAACAAATTAGAACACAGAATGCAATATTTTTCATAGATTTGCAAAACAATGTAAATTCAATTAATCTGCTTGATAATAAGTTGCTTGATATTAAGGAAAATCAAAGTTATTTTACTTTAAACACAGAGCAAAAAAGTATATTAATGCAAATTGCTAAAACAGAAGGTCTTGTTATAAAAGATGAACAAAAATTTATTTATGGAGAAATTATAGAAAGAAATAATCATCCTAATAGTGATAAATTATACATTCTTAAAATAAATATAAATAAAGATAAATTAATTCAAATTGTAACAAATACAGCTGATTCACAGGTTGGTAAAATAGTAGTTTTAGCACTTCCTGGAACAGTTATTAATGATGGTAGCGCTGTTTTATTAAGCAAACTTTTAGATGTTGAAAGTTTTGGGATGTTATCGGGTTATAAAAGCCTAGGATTAAATGGTGATGGTTTAATTTTTGGAACTAAAAACGATATCGGAAAGGACTTTGGATTTTAATGAAAAATATATTAAAAGAATTAAATAATCGTGGTATCTTAAAACAACATAGTAATATTGATAAATTTAATAATTTAACTACAAATGATGCTGTATATGCTGGATTTGACCCTACTGCAACTAGTTTGCATTTAGGTAATTATCTGCAAATTTTAACCTTACTTCGTATGCAAAAAGCAGGATGAAAGACCGTTGCAATCCTAGGTGGGGCTACCGGGATGATTGGTGATCCTTCGTTTAAAATCAATGAAAGAAAACTGCTTAATGAAAAAGAATTAATAGAAAATAAAAATAAAATCAAAATGCAGCTTGAACATTTTGGATTATGTGTAGTAGATAATTATGAATTTTACAAAGATATGAATTTAATTACTTTCTTAAGGGATGTAGGAAAATTAGTTAATGTTGCATATATGTTATCAAAGGATTCAGTTGCTAATAGAATTGAAAACGGATTAAGTTTTACTGAATTTTCTTATCAATTAATTCAAGGATGAGACTTTATTCGTTTATATCAAGATTATAATGTAAAAATTCAAGTAGGAGGTTCTGACCAATGAGGGAATCTTTCGACTGGATTAGAAATGATTTCAAAAAAAATTGGAAATGATCATCAAGCATTTATTTTTACAACTAACTTATTAACAGATGAAAATGGAAATAAATTTGGTAAATCAACTGGTGGTGGAAGTTTATGGCTTGATAAAAATATGACTAAACCTTATGATATGTATCAATTTTTATATAAGCAACCAGATAGCCAAATTGAAAAACTTTTAAAATGACTAACATTTTTATCACTTGATGAAATCGAGAATGTTATGCAAAAACATATTAAAGATCCAGCAAATCAATATGCTCAAAAGGTTTTAGCATACGAAGTTATAAAAGACATCCACAGTGAAAATGATGCTAAAATATCGCAAGCAACAAGTGAAATTTTATTTAATAAAAACTTTGATATCACAACTTTATCAATAGATATAATCACTTCTTTTAAAAATCAAATTCCTACTATAACTGTTAAAAAAAATAACAATATCATAGAATCGTTGATTGAAAAAAAATTAGTTCACTCAAAACGTGAAGCTCGTGAATTTATTGAAAAAAAAGCAATTAAATTAAATAATGTTGAAGTGAATTTACAAACAACTTTTCAATCCAAGCTTTTTGATGGGAAGTTTGCTTTATTACATATCGGTAAGAAAAAGGTATTTTTGATAGAAATTCATTAGAATTTACACATTTTTTTCTTCTAGTAAAAGAGAATTGCCTTACAAAAGTCTCTGCAAATATTTGCTTTGACTTTTTAAATTTTTATGCAAATTTTGTATAATATAACAAGTTATTATGACAAATAAAGAAAGGACAATATGGCAAATTTAGTTAATAACAGAGAAGCACATCATCCAGATGGATTTCAACCAAATGTAGATTCAAGACCTACTGCTGCAACAACATCAACAGCATCAAAGGTAATTTTCTGAATCCTTGGAATTCTTCTTCTATTTAGTGGTGTAATTTATTATTTTGTAAAAAGAAATAGTTTTAATAGAATGCAATTACAAACAAATGAATCGGCTTCAACCATTGATGTGTTCTTAACACAACGTTATGACACATTAAACAAACTTGTTGAAATTACAAAAAGTTACAGCAAGTATGAAAATGAAACACTTACACAAATTGCAAAAATGAGATCATTAGTAAGTCAAGGTGGAGTTGCTAATGCAAATGAAATCGAAAAGCTTAACACAAGTGTTTTCGGAAGATTGATGGCAGTTTCTGAAGCATATCCAGAACTAAAAGCAATGGATGCTTATAAAGAATTAATGAATCAATCAACATATTTAGAAAGAGAGCTACAAGCTGCAAGAAGACTATATAATAAAGATGCTAACATCTTTAATAAAGAAATTTTCTCATATCCTGCTTCAATTATTGCGGCAATGTTAAAGCTTGAAACTCTTCCTTTATACGCAGCATCTGAACAACAAAAACAAGATGTTTCAATGAAAGGTTTATTTTAATAATAAATAGTGAGAGTTGTTCGCGATTATCAAAAGTTTGCTGATTATAAAAATAAAGCAGACGAAAAACTTCTACCAATTGTTACAACAGTAGTAAATAACATACTAACTCCTGAAGTAATGAATGATTATAAAAAAGCATTTAAAAAATTCTGAGTATCTCTTTTAAGTACTATTATACCTGGTGTTGTATTCTTAATAATCGGTGCCATTATTATCAGTGTAGTAAGTAATGGTTTTATTCCTTTTTTTGTTTTTTTAATCTTATTCATTATTTCTATTCTAATTGGTGTTATTTTAGGTGCTGTCTATTGAAGAAAATTTTATCGTTTTAGGGTTAATTTAGCTCATGTATTAAAACAAAACTTAAACCAAGAAGCACTATATGTTGAATCATTTAATATCCTTGATGACGAAATGGATTATATACCAACAGAAGAAAGCACTGACTTTAAAGAAGCATTTAGACATTGTCAAGTTAGCAAAAAGGATTTACATAGATTTACAGTTGGTATTCCTGGTGGGGCATATATATCAGAAGTTAAAGAACCAAAACATTGTTTATTAATGAAACACTATCCACTTTCTCTTATAAATGTCCACTGAGTTTATGAAAGAAGAGATAGTAAAGGTAATCTAACTGAAGAAAAACATTACTATACCGGTATGCTTAAAATAGATACAAGATATCTTGAAGATAAAGCAATGGTATTTACATTAATGGTTGGAAAACTTGCTAGTGGTAGTGGTTTACAAAAAATTCAAATGGAAAACAAAGAATTCAACAAGTATGTTACACCAATGATAAACGATAGATTTAAAGCCACAATGATGTTTACACCATTATCACAAGAATTAATGCTTAAGCGTCTTAAAGATACCCAAGGTTCAAAAATTAAAAGATTTAATGTTTTTTCTACTGGAGATTTTATCTACTTAAACTATAATGTTGATTTTGGGTTTATGTATCTTAATGTCCCACTTCGTTTAAAAAACAAAGAAATAGTAATTAATAAAATTTATAACGATCTATTAATTGACACTTATACTTTATACTATATGCTTTCATTCATTAACATTCCAATTTACTTACAATAAAATAAGGTTTGCACCTTATTTTTTATTATCCAATAAATTATTTCAACTACTAATATAATCATTAATCTGCGAAAAGATTTTCTTATTTTTATCTATTTTTACTGATAAAAATGAATAAATAATATCACAAAGCATAAAATAAGAAATCTTTGAGCCTAGCACTCCAATACGATACTTTTGCTCAAGCGAATCAACATACAATAAATTCAACGAATGATTGCTTTGTAAACTCTGATTCTTTGTTCATACAGAATATGGAATATTATTTGTTTCTAAGAAGTTTATAACAAATTTTATTTCTAAAGTTGTTCCTGATTTAGATATCACTGTTACATGTACTTTTTTAAGTTGTAGCAATGAATTAAAGCTTAAAAAGGTATGTACATCACTACAATATAAAACATTAAATCCTATTTTTCTTAAATTATTAGCAAAATAAGCTGATATCATACCAGAATCACCAATGCCAAAAAATAGATTAATTTTGTATTCTAATAATGTGTTAATATACTTATAAATGTATTTATTATCTAAAAACTTATTTACACTTTTTTCAATTGTAAACATATAATGTGATTTAATATTAGAAATTACATCTGATAAATTTTCGCTTGATTCATTATTATTTCAATCAATACGATCATCTAAATATTGCAATCTTGCTGAAATATAGATTCTTATATCTTGAATATTTCTAAAACCTAATATTTTTGAAATACGAGAAATAGTTGCTTGTGACACATCAAGCTTATCAGATAATTGCAAAGTTGATAATTCTAAAAAACCATTAGGATATAAACTAATAAAATCGGTTAATTTTATCAATGATTTTATATGTTGATTTGATGTAATTATTTGCTTTAGATTATTATCAAAAATTTCTTTTTTCATAGGTAAAAATAATTATATATTTTGCTTATAAAAATGCAAATTATTTTTGTGTTTTATGCTTTTTATGTTTCTTTATTTTGCAATATTTTTTTCTTTATTCCTCTTCTTTATTTTAATCAATCTTATTATAAAACTATATAATACAAAAAGATGACACATCTGTGTCATCTAAATTATTATAATTCTGCACCTTTATTTGATGTAATCTGGTTATTAATACTTTCTGCTTCGACTCCAACTATTGCTTGAAATGATTTTTCAGAAACTTTTACTAAACCAAATACACCTGCTTTTTTCAAATCTTCTTCAGATACTTTACTTCCATCTTTAACTTCATAACGAAGTCGTGTTGAACAGTTTTCAAAAGTTGTTATATTATCTCAGCCACCAAAAGCTTTAACAATATTTCTTGCTTTTGTTGAAAAGCTACCATCATTTGCTTCTGGTGAGACAACTTCTTTTATTTCTTCTTCTGAACGTATGATACCTTCACCACGACCAGGTGTTGATAAGTTAAATCCTTTGATAAATCCAACCCCTACACCAAAGTAAGCAGCAGCAGTTACAAATCCAATAGGGAAAATTCATCCTGGGTTAGCAAACACTCTTGCTGCGCCTGTATAACCTGATTCGTTGATTATTCTTAATGACTTAGGTATTGAAGTAATGTAGTCTAATAATCCAGCTGAAAATCCAAATCCTAATTGTATTCCAAATGCTCCTGTTATAAATGCAAAGATACCTGTTAAGATTGCATGTGATAAGTATAAAAGTGGAGAAACATATAAGAAAGCAAATTCAATTGGTTCTGTAATACCTGTTAAAAAGCTTACAATTGCTGCTGAACCATATAATGAAGCAACTTTAATCTTTTGTTCTTTGGTTTCTGCTGAATAAACAAATGCACCCACTAAGGCAGGCAATCCGAACATCATCATTGGGAAGAATCCTGCTTGGAAGATACCGCCTGGGTTGCCTTTTGCTTGTCCTTGTAAGAAAATAAGAATATCACCATTAACAGTTTGTGATGGATTACCTTCTTTTGGTCATTCACCTAATTGGAATCAGAAGATGTTATTTGGAATATGATGTAATCCGAATGGAATTAAAAGTCTGTTTAAAAATCCATATACACCCATTATTCCCGCTCTTGCAAAGCGCGCTTGTGCTTTTAAATTAAATGATTCACCTTGTTTTGATGTTACGGCTTTTGACATCGCTTCTGAAATAGCAAAAATCACATAACCGATTCAAGGGAAAATAACTGCTCAAACAATTGTAAATAATGTTGATGCAATAATAGCAACTGCTGGAACTAATCTTTTTCCACTAAAGAATCCTAATACTTTTGGCAATGCAACATTGTTTGAGTGATTATATACAAATGCGGTTAAAGCACCTACTACAATACCATTAAGTACATTTTTAGCAAGAACGTCATCTGTTTTCTTTCCAAAAATTGTATGAAAACCAGTAGAAACTACTTGATAAGTTTTAGTAAATTCCTTAAATCCTGTTCCTGATTTTGTATCTTTTGGCGAAGATGCTACAAAATCCTTAATAACACCTGTATCAGTATCTACATAACCTTTATGTACAAACAAAGTTCCATAATACACATCGGTTAAAGCAACCATTAAAAAGGTTAATATCATTATTCCAATAAATCCAGCAAATGCTGCTTCACCCCGTTTGTCTTTTGTGAAAGCAAATGCTACACCTACTGCAAATATAATGTATAAGTTTGAAAATACTGCATCACCACTTTTTAATAATAATGATTGCACAAACTTACCAAACGGAGAATCACCTGGTAATTCTGCTCCGATTCTTAACAAGATCGCAGCAACCGGTAGCACCGCAATCGGAAACATCAATGCTGATCCTATACGTGAGAGTTTTGTCATTCATCCTTTAGCTAACCCACCTGAAAATGTTTTTTTAGCAGTTGTAGTCATTATTTACCTCCTGCTTTAGCTAAAAGAAGTTTTTTCTTCTTCAAAAAGAATCCATGTGAAGCAATTGTAGCGATAATTGCTCCAAAAAAGCTAAGAAAGAATAAGAATCCCATTGCCCCTATTACATCTGATCGAAATTTTTTGAAAGCAGCAACATATGCATCATAATGAGCACCTAGTTTTTCTTTTGAAAACCCGTGACTGTTTTCTGTGAAACCTCCAAATAATCCGATAAGTATGATTAAGAAGACAATAAATAAAGTTCATAAAATAATATAAACTCATTGCGACCAGTGCAAGTCTTTGAGTTTTTTTAAAAATTTATCCATATAACCTCACTGAGTGATTTACACTCTAAAATATTATAAAATCATTTTCATATACAAATGCTAAGATGAAAAAATTTTTCATATTTTTTGTTTTATTAATGATGTTTAATATAAAAAATAAAAAATTTTTTTATTTAACATATCAAATAGACTTCCATAATAAAATAATTGCGAGGTTGTTATGAACAAACATTTAGATACATTAAATTATAAACAGCTTGTAAATATTTTTGCTGAATCAAATAAAGATGTAATCAAAGCATATAATAATTTGAAAAAAGATATTATTCAACTTGCTAAGCAATGTGTTAAAGTCATCAAAAAAAACGGTAGAATATTTTATGTAGGTGCTGGTAGTAGTGGAAGAATCGCTTTATTAGATGCTTTAGATATTTTACCTACATTTGGAGAGTTAAATTGATTCAAATACTCGATGGCTGGTGGAGATGCAGCAATCTTAGCGTCATTAGAAGGCTATGAAGATGATTATAACTTAGGTTACTGTGATGCAAAAAAAGAAAATATTAATAATAAAGATTTAATCATCGGTTTGTCTGCATCGGGAAATACTAAATATATAAAAGGTTTTTTTGTTTATGCAAAAACTACTAATGCAAAAACTACCTTGATAGCAAATCAAAAAAATGGAGACTGTGAATCTGTTTCAGATGATGTTATAGTTGGTGATGTAGGTAAAGAAGTTATTTCTGGTTCTACTCGTTTAAAAGCAGCGACTTTGCAAAAACTTATCTTAAACACTATCTCATCAATTACTGCTATAAAACTAGGTAAAGTATATGATGATTTAATGATTGACTTAATTCCTAAAAACGAAAAATTAGTTAAGCGTAGCATTGATATTTTAAAACAAATAACACATATATCTGCATTAGATGCACAAAAGTTATATTCAGAAGCAGATCAAAATATTAAAGTTGCTGCTGTAATGCATTTAAATAAAGTTGATAAAATAAATGCGATTAAGCTATTAAAAAAATCACATAATAATTTAAGGGAAGTAATTGGATAATGAAAATAAAAAATGTTAAAATTATAAATTATAACAACATCATTGATTGTGCTGATATATATATAAAAGATCATAAAATACAAAAAATTATACCAAATCAAAATCAAGCAAAATATATAGCAGTTCCTGGATTTATCGATACACATATACACGGTTTTTATAATTACGATGTTATGGAAGGAAGCGATGCGGTTTCTGCTATTTCAAAAAAACTTGCTCAACATGGAACAACTGCTTTTATGCCTACATTGATGACAAATCAGTGACAAAATATTTTAGATGTTTTAGACGATGTGAGTAAAAATGCTAAATATGTTGCAAGAAATTTAGGTTTGCATTTAGAAGGTCCTTTTATTGCAAATGCTAAAAAAGGAGCACATAAATTTGAGTATCTTAAAAAACCAACTGTTTCAGATATCGAACAACTTATTAATGCATCACAAAACACACTAAGAAAAATATCATTCGATCCTGATGTGGTAGATATAGAAGTATTTAAACAGATGCAAAAACACAATATAATAGGGTCTATCGGACATTCAGCAACTGATTTTGAAACTGCATCAATCTTCTTTGATAATGGTTGCAAATCTGTATGTCACTTATGAAATGCAATGTCAGGAATCGACTCAAGAAACCCAGGTTTGCTTCAGGCTGCATTAATGAACGAAAACACTTATGTAGAAATGATTTTCGATTTATTTCATATTTGTAAGCAGTCTATTTGATTCACTATCAAAAATAAAGGTTTTGATAAAATTATTGCTGTTTCAGATGCAATTAAACCTGCTTATTATAAAGATGGAGAAAATATTTCAGGTGATATCCCTGTTATAAAAGATGGATTAAAAATAACTTTAAAAGACAGTAATACTATTGCAGGTTCAGGTATCAGTATACACGATGCTTTTAAAAACTTATTGAGTATCAATGTAAATTCTTGTGATGCAGTAAAAATGACATCATATAATGCTGCTAAATACTTAGGATTAAATAAAAAGTTAGGCAAAATTAGGATAGGTTATCTAGCAGATATAGTATTAATGGATTATAATTGAAATATTAAAAGTGTTTATATTGATGGAAAAAAGGTAAACTAAGGAAAATATGAAAGTTATAATTAAAGAAAATTCAGATTTACAAGCTAAATATGCAGCAGATTTAATAGCAGATGCTATTAAATCAAGACCTAATTTAAACATTTGCTTTGCAACTGGTAACTCTCCTATAAAAACATATCAATTATTGATTCAAAAATATCAAAATAAAGAGATTTCTTTTAAAGATGTTACAACATTTAACCTTGATGAATATGTTGGAATTGATATAAAAAACCCTTGCTCATACCATTATTTTATGTTCAATACACTTTTTAATTATATTGATGTAGATAAATCAAATATTAATCTGCCAAACGGAATAGGAAATATTGGTTTAAATGCTAAAAAATATGAAAAGTTAATAGCAGAAAAAGGTGGTATAGATTTAATGATACTAGGAATCGGTATCAATGGACATATTGCATTTAATGAACCAGGTTCAAAAATCAATGATATAACTCGTGAAGTAATTTTGACTAAAAGTACTATAAATGCTAATAAAAAGTATTTTGACAATATAAAGTTAGTTCCAAAAACAGCTATATCAATGGGTATCGGAACTATATTAAAAGCAAGAAAAATTATTTTGTTAGCAGATGGAGATTCTAAAGCAGATGCAATTACAAAAACAATAAATGGTCCTGTTTGCTCGGATGTTCCTGCTAGTTTCTTACAAACACATAATGATGTAACTATAATTTTAGATTCAAAAGCAGCAAAATTATTATAAAACTTTCAATAAGGAAACCTTATTGATTTTTTGAATAATTTATTTTATATAAATCAATCATTTAGTAAATAAAATCATAGAATAAAGCCTTAAAAGCATAATCTTAATGATTAATGAATATAAAAAATATGGTAAAATATATTAATACAAAAAGCAATTTCTAAATTATATAAAAGAATTTGCTAAAATTATTGGTGCTTATGGACAGGACCTAGATGAAAGACTAGGCTATGGTTGGTTTTAGCGCTAAGACAAACTAAATTAATTTAAATCATAAACAATATGAAAGGAATATTAATATGGCAAAATTAGAATTTGATCGTAGTAAAGAACACGTTAACGTTGGAACCATTGGACACGTTGATCACGGTAAAACAACTTTGACTGCTGCTATTGCTACAGTTTTATCTAAAAAAGGACTTTCAGAAGCTCGTGATTATGCTTCAATCGATGCCGCTCCAGAAGAAAGAGCTCGTGGAATTACAATTAACACAGCACACATTGAATATCAAACTGAAAAACGTCACTATGCTCACGTAGACTGTCCTGGACACGCTGACTACGTTAAAAATATGATTACCGGAGCAGCTCAAATGGATGGTGCTATCTTAGTTGTTGCTGCAACCGATGGACCAATGCCTCAAACTCGTGAACACATTCTTTTATCAAAACAAGTTGGTGTACCTCGCATCGTTGTATTCTTAAATAAATGTGATATGCTAGAAGGTGATGAAGGTGCAGAAATGATCGACCTTGTTGAACTTGAAGTTCGTTCACTTCTTACAGAATATGGATTTGATGGAGATAATGCTCCTGTTATACGTGGTTCTGCATCATTAGCATTATCAGGTGATGCAAAATGAGAACCAAAAATTATGGAATTAATGGATGCAGTTGATACATACATTGAAACACCTATTAAAGACTTTGAAAAACCTTTCTTAATGGCTGTTGAAGATGTATTCACCATTACAGGACGTGGAACAGTTGCTACAGGACGTGTAGAGCGTGGAACACTTAAATTAAACGAAGAAGTTGAAATCGTTGGTTTAAAACCTACTAAGAAAACAGTTGTTACAGGAATTGAAATGTTCCGTAAAAACCTTAAAGAAGCACAAGCTGGAGATAATGCTGGATTATTACTTCGTGGAGTAAACCGTGAAGATGTTGAACGTGGACAAGTTTTAGCAAAACCAGGTTCAATTATCCCTCACACAGAATTTGAAGCAGCTATTTATGTTCTAAAAAAAGAAGAAGGTGGACGTCACACACCATTCTTTAAAAACTATAAACCACAATTCTACTTCCGTACCACTGATGTTACTGGTGGAGTTGAATTTGATGCAAAACGTGAAATGGTTATGCCAGGAGAAAACGTTAACTTAAAAGTTAAATTAATCGCTCCTATCGCTGTTGAAGCAGGAACCAAATTCTCTATCCGTGAAGGTGGACGTACAGTTGGTGCTGGTTCAGTAACAAAGATTATTAAATAAACAATTTAAAAATCGGGTTTATATCCCGATTTTTTAATGCTTTGCAAACAAAAACAAGCATATATGCTTGTTTTAATGAATTATTAAATCCCTATGTCTTTTAAGGTCTCTAATTTTGCTCTCTGGTATCAAACTACCGATAAGCAATAAAGCAATTCCGGTGAAAATTAATGAATCAGCAAAATTAAATGTGCCATCTCTATTTAAAAAAGGTATAAAGAAGATGTCTTTAACATAACCACTAAAAATAAAACGATCTAACATATTACCTAAATCACCTGCCAATATTATTCCTACAAATATTGCACGTATTTTATTATGTTTATCTAAAAACAATCCATATGTTAAAATAAAAATAAACAAAATGATTGAAATGGTTTGAATTAAAGTTGTATTACGAGTTTTAGCAAAAGTAATTCCACCGTGTCAGATGCTTCGTATCCCAAGTAGTGGCGAAACTGTGTAACTATTTAATATAGATTCAGCAGGAAATCTTTGTCTATTATAAGATACTTCAAAATTTTGATCCAAAGTTTTTATTGAACCGTGATTAAATAATAGATTCTTTGTCATCTGATCTATAAATAAAAAAACTATTAATGAAGCAAAAATAAATATATATGTTATTAAAATACGTTTTTTATTTACAGATAAGTAGTTTTTTAATATTTTTATTTTTTTATTCATGAAACTCTCTTACAATTTGCTCACATTGATTACATAAATCATTTTTAACATTTTCTTTATCAAAATGATTTCAACATCTTAAGCATTTTAATGAATCAAATTTTTCAACTTTTAATTCATTTCCCTGTGTTATTTTTCCTACCATTAATAATGTTTTTAAATCAAGTTTAGCTATTAAATCAGATGTTTTAGGTAAAAATAATTCTAATTCATTTGATCGCTTCACTAAATTAGCTTTAATCGCATTTTCAATTAGCACATTAACTTTATCACGTAGTTCAAAAAATTCTTTATATGAAGTAATTAATGCTGCATCATATGCTATTTCAGAAAGTTTTGGTAAATTTTCTAAAAATACTGATTCATATTTATCTTTTTTATTAAAGAACTCATATGCTTCTTCGGATGTGGTAGGTAAAATCGGAGCAAGCGCTATTATAAGAAATTCGACTATCTCATACATATTTGTAAGTGTCATAAGTCGTTGTGGATCGTTTAATGAACGAACATACAAAATATCTTTGGTAACAGACAAATAGAAGCTAGAAAGCTCAACAACATAGTTTGAAAGCAGTTTTACAACCATTAAAAACTTATATTCGTCATATGCTTTAATTACATTGTATTTTAATTCTTGAAGTTGTTGATAAATAAACATATGGATTCCGGTTCTTTTAATGTCTTTAGAATATTCAAAATTATTTAAGTTACCAAGCAAGAATTTAATGGTATTTCTTAATTTACGGTATATTTCGGTATTTTGATTTAAAATATCTTCACTTATTGAAATGTCACCTTGATATTCTGAATTTGCAACTCATAATCTTAAAATCTCTGCACCACGTTTATTGATAATATCAGAAGGTTCAACTGAATTACCTTTTGACTTAGACATCTTATTTCCCTTAGCATCTACAACGAAACCATGTGATATAAGATTTTTATAAGGTGTTAATCCTTTATATGCAACTGAATTAATAATTGATGAGTTGAATCAACCACGATATTGATCAGTTCCTTCTAAATATAAATCATATGGTGATTGTAAATTCGGTTCAATTACAGCAGCTACACTTGAAACACCTGAATCGAATCAAACATCCATAATGTCTTTTTCCTTAGTAAAACCTTGATTTTGATATTTTAAAGGTAATAATTCTTCAGTTGATTTTTCTCATCAAATATCAGTTCCGTATTTTGCTACTAAATCTATAACATGATCAAATAATTCTGAATCAAAAACTGGTTTTCCATCCTTATCATAAAAGATAATTAGTGGAACTCCTCAACTTCTTTGACGTGAAATAGTTCAATCAGAACGATTTTGAATCATTGAATATAAACGTTTTTTCGGTCATTCTGGATAAGTAGTAACATTATTTTCAATTTGATCTAAAATTTGCTCTCTAATTTTGTCAATTGAAACAAATCATTGTGGTGTCCCGCGAAAGATAATTGGTTTATGAGTTCTTCAATCATGTGGGTATGAGTGCTTAAATCTTTCAAAGTGTAATAATTTGTTTGCTAAAAATTCTGATATTTTCTTATTTGCATCCTGATAAAACATCCCATCAAAATCAGTATTGGTATTTTCAATATAACCTTTATCACAAATATGCATAATCATCTGTAACTTATTTTTTTGTCCAATTAAAAAGTCATCTTCACCAAACATCGGAGCAATATGAACTAAACCAGATCCTGATTCAACACTAACATGATGTCCGATCACTAATGGAGCATGAAACTTCAAAATTGGTGTTAAATATTCAATATTATAATTTAAAATTTGCGAACCTTTAAAAACTGAAACAATATCATATGTATCTCAACCACATTTTGATGCAACAACAGTTAATAAATCAATTGCAATAATATAAAAACTTCCATTATTTTTTACACGAGCATATTCAATATCTAAACCAATTGCTACCGCTGCATTAGCCAATAATGTTCATGGAGTTGTAGTCCAAATCACTAAATTATCACCAGTTTTAACATTTTCAAAATTACTTGCTACAACTTCAAAAGCAACATATATTGATGGTGAAATTACATCTTGGTATTCTACCTCAGATTCGGCTAAAGCACTTTGGGAACTAGGTGATCAAAATACAGGCTTTAATCCTTTATATACCAATCCATCCATTACCATCTTTTTAAAAACCTTTAGCTGCATAACCTCATATTGTTTATCTAAGGTTATATATGATTTTGAATAATCGGTAAATAATTGCAAGGATTTAAGTTGGTTTCGTTGGTTATTAACTTGTTGTAAAGCATATTGAGCTGCTTTTTTACGTAAAATTACAGGATTAAGTTCATCCTTATTTAATTTGCTCTCAGTAAGCATTTTATGCTCTATTGGTAAACCATGTGTATCTCAACCAAGTACAAATGGTGAATAAAACCCTGATAAAGATTTATATCTAACAATAATATCCTTTAAAACTCTGTTTAATGCATGACCAACATGAATACCTCCATTAGCGTATGGTGGACCATCGTGCAAGATATACTTTGGGTTATTTTTATTTTTTGATAATACTTTTTGGTAAATTTTAGAACTTTCCCAAAACTGACGATATTTTGGTTCTTTAACTAATAAATTAGCTCTCATTTCATAATCAGTTTTTGGCATATTTAATGTCTTTTTATAGTCCATATTTTTCTCCTTTTTTATATCTATATATTTTAGCAAAAAAATAAAAATTGCTATATTTTATAAACTAATTTACTGCAGTTTATAAAATATAGCAATTTTTGATGGTGGCTCCGGCAGGAATCGAACCAGCGACACACAGAGCTTCAATCTGTTGCTCTACCAACTGAGCTACAGAGCCAATGGCGGTCCAGACGGGGATCGAACCCGCGTTCTCCTCCGTGACAGGGAGGCGTATTAACCACTTTACCACTGAACCATTGGTTGCGGAAACAGGACTCGAACCTGTGACCTTCGGGTTATGAGCCCGACGAGCTACCAAACTGCTCCATTCCGCGATATGTTCTATAAATTCATATTATGTTAAGTTATGGTGGCGGGTGATGAGGGATTCGAACCCCCGCGGGCCGTAAAGCCCCTGGCAGTTTTCAAGACTGCTCCCTTCAACCGGACTTGGGTAATCACCCATATTGGTGGACCCAACAGGATTCGAACCTGTAACCAACCGGTTATGAGCCGGTTGCTCTAACCGTTGAGCTATAGGTCCATTTCCGAATTTATAGATTTTTTGGTAGCACCAAAGAGAGTCGAACTCTTGACCTTCCGGGTATGAACCGGATGCTCTAACCAACTGAGCTATAGTGCCATAAATGGTGGAGAGTATGGGATTCGAACCCACCACCTCCTGCGTGCAAGGCAGGCGCTCTAGCCAAATGAGCTAACCCCCCGAAATGGTGAAGAAGACAGGATTTGAACCTGCGACCACTACAGCCCAAATGTAGTGCTCTACCAAACTGAGCTACTTCTCCGTGTATTGGCTATAGTATTATACAATAAAACTATATATATCAAAAAAACTTTTCTTTTTTATTGCTAATATATTTTAGCATAATTTTGTAAAAATAAAAACATAAAATTTTAGATTTTTATTTTATCATTCTTGCTATATTAAAATATTTTTATGTTAATTAAATTTCTTTATTCTTTTTTGTGTTTTCAATTAAAAAAATGCCCCTTAGGCATAGTCCTTTGAAAACTGAATAGTAATTATAATTCATTAGAATGTCTTGAATACATTTACTTTTAAACCTATCAATTTATTAGTAATGGTCAGCT